>JACSRP010000092.1 GCA_014879665.1 Anaerolineae bacterium
GTCCAATAGGCCATACGCTCGGTGAAGCGTTCCCACGCGCCAATATTACGCATTACGCTGGCGCGGCATTTCTCGTTGAACTGAGCGATGCCATATTCTTCAATCTGGTATTTATGCGAGAAGCCAAGCTCTTTTTCAATCGCAAGCTCTACAGGCAGGCCATGCGTATCCCAACCGCCTTGACGCAGCGCATAGTAGCCGCGCATGGTTTTGTAGCGTGGAAAGATATCCTTGAAAGCACGCGCCAGCACGTGATGCACACCCGGATTGCCGTTTACCGTTGGTGGGCCTTCATAGGTAATGTAGGGGGTACTACCGGCACGCTCTTCCATAGATCGCTGGAAGATGCGGTTTGCGCGCCAGTAATCAAGCCCTTCTTTTTCGAGTTTTTGTATATCAACTTTCGGGCTGACTGCCTTGAACATCCCGTCGCTCCATTATTAGTGAGGTTGTTGAGTTGTGATTGAATCAAAAATCGGCGCTGTTGGTTTAAGCACCATTGCGGTGAAGTGAGCAGGCAATCGCCCGCGGTGTGAGTTTATCACTCAGCACCACGGTTTCACCTCCAAAATCAAAGGATGGGGTTTGCAACAACTACGCCTATATTATCACTCAAATTATGAATTTACGGTAGTGCTGCTTTAAATTTAAGACAAACGCATCAAAACGCCGGATCGCTGGCGGTTGAAGCCATCCTGCTAAACAAGAAAGTCCTGTTGCTCACTTCCTCCGTGAAAACCGAACTATGGAGTCCAGCGCTGCTGATATTCAATGATCGTCTTACCAGTGTTTTCGCCATAGCCGGGATAAATGCGTACCTGCGTGTATTGGGAAGTTTGCCAGCCAGAATTATCGAATAGACAGCGATACTCAAAGGGTATCGCGCGGGGATTATTAGGATCAAGCGGCATTGAACCAGTTTGTGGAACACGAACGCACTCTTCAGCCCGATCACCGGTATGCTGATTTAATTTTTCCTGATAGTAAGCAACGACATCTTCAGGGGAGCTATCTGCAACCCGATAAAAAACACTTCTTGAGTAGTTTGTTTCGTCAGCTGTACCCCACTCCTCCGCGCCGGGAAAGGGAGCAACGTTGAATGGCGAACGCCGCGCCGCCTGATCGCTTGCGAAAGCGATAACGCCAACGATCACCAGTAAAATACCAACGCCGCCAGCAATTAGACCTAGCTTAATGACCGATAAACCGCTGTTCTTTTTCCTTTTCGGGGTTGGTTCTTTGCCTGTCATCACTGTCGTCATGAGCCAATGACTCCTCGTATTCGCGCAACATCTACAGCCAGATCACGCCCGTAATCGGTCTCTGAAAAACGCACAGCCATCGCTTCCCAGAAGGGAAGCCCATCCTGTGGGAGTGTTTGGATTGGCGCTGATTTCAACACCTGCTGTTTCAGATATTCAAACATCAACACCCGGGCAGGATCGCCATCCAAAGCACGGATGTCAATCGCATCTAACATCGCGCCTGCTTCATCGTACAGTTCGCGACGATAAAGCACCTCCGCCAGATCAAGCCGGATCACATCCGGCGCTCCGGCAGCAAGTGCGCGCTGCAAGGCATCTAGCGCGCCAACATAATCTCCCTTTGAAAGCAGTGTACGCCCGATTCCGTACAACGGGAATTGATGTTCAGGATTTTTGTTCAAAGCTTCATACAATACGGCTTTGCTGGCCTCTAAATTGCCAAGCTGGCGGTAGGTATTGCCTAGCACCGTTAAGGCGCGAACATCGGCTTTTTCTTGCGATCTTAATTCTTCCAAGACGGCTTGAGCCGCTTCAAAATCATTGGCGAGATAATAACGCTGGGCTTTCACCAATGGAGAAACCATATCACGATAGGCCAGCATCACTGCAATTTGTGAAAGCGCGATCAGTCCAAACGCGCCAACGCATGCCGGCAGCCTCAGCTCATATGGGCCGAATAGGATCGCCAGAGTCAAGATAACCAGCAGCACTAACGAGAGCGTAATCGTTAAGCGCAGGGGGCGTTCCCAGTTGCTAAAATCACGAAAAACACGATTTAGAATATAAATCATGCCCGGCTATCCTAGATTACCGGCGTCGGCATCAGCAATCGCCTGCTCAATTTCGGCAATTTCGTAGCGCAGCGCCTGACCATAAGCCGTCCCCTCAAGCGCCTTCAGGCCGGTTTTCCATGGATCCAGGCCATCGCGGGCGCTCATCATCTTGGCAGCCGCGCGCACAGCTTCTTTAGTTTGTCCCTGCGCTTCAAACGCGCGTGATAGATGGTAATAGACGCGCACCATATAAGAAGCAGGCATCGCATGTTGTGCTGCTTTATTGAAGGCTTCAATAGATGCGCTTTCGTTCCCTGCATAACGCTGGGTAAAGCCTAATTCTGCCCACAACACCGGCTGCTCCGGTGTTAATTCAACAGCGCGTTGTAACGCCCTAGCCGCCTCATCGTAAGATGCCTGCAAACGATAGCCGTTCGCTAGCGTAACATAAGCATCTGGATCATTCGGGTAAAGCTGCACGGCACGGTCTGCGGTGGACTGCGCTCTGGCAAGCTGACCGCTATAGGCGTAAGCGCTGGTTAAGAGCATCAATACTTCCGAAGTTTCTTTGCCTTCTTCAATTGAACGTTCCAAAAGTGGAATGGCATCCCCGAATTTGAACTGTTCGATCAAGCGATAAGCATCGCCATAACCAGAACCTGAAGCACGGGTCTGCCTCGCCAGCATTACGCCAACGAGGATGAACAAGAAAAGGAACATGAGCGCGGCGAAACACAAGCCGCCCAATGCTATATAAACAGCCGGAGAAACCTCAGACGCCGTAGCAGTAGCGCGGGTGCCTAGCAGCTCAATTGCCGTGCCGCCGATGAACACAAAGATACCGAGCACAGCAGCCGCGATGCAGGCATAAGCAGCAATCAATGTTGAACGCCGAGCCATCAATGAGCGCCGACCTCTTCTATGGAAATTGCCGCATCAACAAGATCACGCGCTGTTTTCACATCATCCCCTAACACAGCGCGCAAGACTTCAGCCTGCTCATTTTCCAGAATTTTCTGCCATTCCTCAAGGCCGCCGCGCTGCTTTTTGAGCAGGTCAAACTGAGATCGGGCTGCTTCAGCGTTCCCTAAACGGGCGTAAGCACGCAGCAGGTACAGATGAATCAGCAGGCGATGGCGGGCATCCGGCACTTTCAAGGCCAATGCTTTATCGAGATGGCCGATCACTTCTTGCGATTTACCAAGTCGATCTTCGATCATGCCTAGATTATAGAGAGCAACCCATTCATCCGGGGCAAGTTCAGCGGCTTTATTGGCGGAGTCCAATGCGCGCTGATAATTGCCGGCCTGGAGGTCTACCTCGGCCAGGCCGTTATAGCCAACCGCAGAGTCGGTTTCTAACTCGGTCATCTTCACGTAATCACGGCGAGCACGCTCAAGTTTGCCCCACAGGCGGAGCAGCTCAGCGCGAAACCGATAGTAGTTCGGATCGTCGGGATCGTCTTTGATCACCTGATCCATTTCTTGCACAGCAACTTCCAGATGGCCCTTTTTGAGCGCTTTCACGGCCTTCTGATAACTCGTTGGCGTGCGTGGGCGGAAGAGAATTGTTCCTGCAACGATCCATCCCAAGGCGCCGCCAAACAGCACCAGCGAAAACTGCGGGATAACGACAATCCCCAGCACAATCAGGCCAACAGCGGGCGCAAGGATTGCGATCCAGCGTGCGCGATCCTCACTGTCCATGCGCCCACCAATGATGATGGTGGCGCCAATCAACATGACCAGAACGAGGATGGTTTGTGTAGGGCGCACCCATTCAAAATCGTTGACAATAACGTTAAGGATGAGGCTGAGTAAGCCTGTTGAAGCGATCAAAAGGAAAAGGGCGCGCAAGCGCGCGGGGCCGAGAAACAGCGTAAAACGTTCGTAAGCGCGACCCATCATTCCGGTTCTATCTCAATATATAGACGTTTGTTGATGCCGCCCTTGCTTTTATAGTCGGCAATGCGAATATGCCCAACTTCGGAGGTATTGGCAACATGCGTCCCGCCATCGGCCTGCAAATCAAGGCCGACAATTTCGACAGTACGCACTTCAGCAATCCCTTCAGGCAGCAGATTAATTTTGGTGCGGATTAAGTCAGGAATCTGGAAGGCTTCTTCACGCGGCAAAATTGCGACGCGAATCGGGCGTGCTGCCGAAATCTCAGCATTAATTTTAGCTTCTATTTCCTGAACGAGGTCTTTTTCGAGACGTTCAAATTCAAAATCCATGCGCGCGGACAATGGTTCCATATTCCCACCGGTCACGCTGGCACCATAATCACGCCAGACCACACCACACAAAACATGCAGCGCGGTATGAGTACGCATCAGTTTGTAACGGCGATCCCAATCCAAAACGCCATGAATCTGAGCGCCAACTTCGGGCATGGTTTCAGCTTGCAGAATATGGAGATTGCCGCGTTCCACCTTAATCACCTGCACGGTTTGCCCGTTATGGATTAGCGTACCAACATCATTGGGCTGGCCGCCACCACCGGGGTAAAAAGCAGTTCGATCTAGTTTGACCTCGTGCTGCTCAGGAATAACATCAGTCACGACAGCATCAAACTCTTGTATCAGGCTGTCAATGTGATAAATCAATTCTGTCATAGTACTCTCATTTCACTATGGCTTAGCCAAGATCGGCGCGCATACGCAGCATAACTTCTCTGCCTCCCAAAGAGCGCCAGAATTCTAGCGCGTCAGGATTGCGGGCCGCGGCATGCCATTCGTAGTAAGCCAACCCTTTTTCTTGAAACCATTCTGCCAATACGGTCACAAGCTGCGTGCCAACACCAGAGCGGCGAGCGCTTTCTTCGACAAAAATATCTGCGAGAAAGCCGCTCGGTTCCTGCGAGAACATTTCTGGCGCAATATCTACAACAACGCCAAAGACATAGCCAACCAATTGGCCATCCACTTCGGCCACCAGAATCCGCGCCGTTGGATTAAAGAGTTGATCTTCCAGCCTGCGCGCATAACGCAAGGCTCCCATAGGTGTAGCCGGGGGAAGCTCTGGATCGAGCAAGCGATGATAATCAACAAGCAATTGCCACAACCGGGCAATCGCAGCTACATCTTTCGGCACGGCTGGCCGTATTAAGAATTCACCCACAATAACTGCATCCATGCTACTGAACCATATGCCCGCCAGAAGGCCTGCGCGGTCACCGCATTTCGAGGCACAGCGACGATGAGCTGTGTTATCCCTCGATCTGCAAACCAACCTCGAAGCGCTTCAGCCAGCTTGCGCGCGGCGCCACCATGATAATGATGTGCATCCAAGGCAAATTCAGTGATCATTCCTAACGAATCGGCAGACATACCGGGTGATGACAAGCGAATTTCGCCCATTGCAAAGCCTATGGCCTGGGCACCATCAAAGGCGCCGAGGACAACGTGGTCTGGGCTTTGCACCCATAACGAAACCTGTCGCGCCCAGCGCTGAGGAGACGTATCTTCGGGGCGAAGATTCTCTATCTGTCCCGTCAAAGCCAGATTTTCGCGCCAGAGTGAGAACAATAATGGGAAATCAGCCTGAACGGCTTCTCGAATGATAATCATCTGAATAGCTGTAATCGAGCGCTAAAAAGTCTAGCATCAGGACAAATGCAATTCAAGCGTAAGCCACAAATAACGGCTAATACCCGATAAATTGAGATCACTTTTTCTGTTTACAGGAGCACAGTGGAATCGGCGGCTTGTAAAACATGGGTGCTGATCGGTAAAATGATACCATCCTTTCGTGAAGCAATACGGGAGAAATAACCCGCATGTCAACACAACCAATCACTAATGAAACTAAACCCGCCAATTTCCACGAACAACTTGGGCAAGGCTGGGCGAAACACCGCAACGGACACAATGAAGCAGCCATAGAAATTTTCCTCGGTGTTTTGCAGGAAGACCCTCAGCAGATTAACGCCCTGTATGGTTTAGGATTGGCGCAGCGCTCAAAAGGTGAACTTCAATTTGCCATTGACTCGTTTCAACGCTGCCTTGCTTTGGTAAATGCCGCACTAGCGGCAAATCCCGGCGAAGATGAATTTGAGATGTTACAGCGTGTGGTAGAGCAGCGGCTTTTAGAAACACGTGCAAAAAATAGTTAATTATTCTTAGGATGAATAAACGGGAGCGATTGGAACGTACCATCGCTGGCGAAACGGTGGATAGACCGCCGATAGCTTTATGGCGGCTCTTTCCGGGTGACGACCAGCGTGCGGCAGATCTGGCGCGCTCAACTGTTGAATTTCAACGCACCTATGACTGGGATTTTGCGCGTATCTCTCCTTCAATTACCTACTGCACGTCCGATTATGGGCTGCATGACGAATGGGAAGGCGCGATTGATGGCGAACGGACGATCAAGAAAAGGGCGATTACGCGCTCGCTTGATTGGACCGTCTTACGCCCGCTTGATCCGCAGCGTGGTGGTTATGGCAAGCAGCTTGAGTGCATTGAGCTAACTTACAGGCAGTTAGGCGATGAAATACCAATTCTCGCTACGATCTTCAGCCCGCTGGCACAAGCTGAGATGCTGTGTGGACCCGAGTTGTTTTCGCTGCATCTGCGTAAAGAGCCAGATCGTTTGCGCAGCGCCTTGAATGTACTGACTGAAAACATCTTGCGGTATGTTGAAATGCTGCGGCGATTACCGATTGCGGGGACTGCTTATGTCATTCGCCATGCCAGCTATCACCGATTATCGGAAGATGAGTATGCTGCCTTTGGATTACCATTTGATATAAAAGTGCTGGATTCACTGCCGTCAAAATGGTGGTTCAATATGGTGAGTCTTGAATGCCCTTCCCCAATTTTTAAGTTTGCAATGCACCTACACGGACAGGCTATCAACTGGGCTGATCGTGAAAACGAACCGGATCTCGCAATTGGCAAAACTCTACACAGCGGCGCGGTATGCGGCGGGCTTTCTAACCGGGAGGATTTATATCACGGCACCCCAACAACGGTTCGCGAGGCCGTTCGCAGCGCACTGGAGAAAACATCCGAACGGCGCATAATCATCGGAGCAGGATACCCGTTAAACATCGCAACGCCGCTTTCCAATATTCGCGCCGCGCGCCAAGCCGTTGAGGGATTATAAGATGTCGCTGCGAGTGATCGGCGGCAGCGCCAGAGGCAAGCGACTGAAACTTGTTCCCGGAGACAGCACACGCCCGATTATGGACAGGGTGAAAGAGGCGCTGTTCAACATTATTGGTATGGATATTCTCGATGCAACCATACTGGACTTATTCGCCGGGACAGGCAGCGTTGCTATTGAGGCGCTCAGTAGAGGCGCTGCACATGCGGTCATGCTCGATCTTGATCGCAACGCGATACAGACCATTCAAGCAAATCTAGCGGCGACAGGTTTTACCGATCAGGCGGTTGTGCGCCGGATTGATGCTTTTAGCTTTTTGGCCGCCACGCCGAACCAAAGTTTTGACTATATCTATATTGCGCCCCCGCAGTACAAGGAGTTTTGGCTGAAGGCACTGATGCTGCTCGATTCACACCCCGAATGGCTAACTGCGGACGGGGAAATTATTGTGCAGATTGATCCTGAAGAAAAAAGATCCATTGATTTGCGCTGTTATGAAGCCTACGATGAGCGGAAATATGGTCGCACCCTACTCATCTTCTATCGCTCGATCCAACCAGAAACCCGGAGCAACAATGGTTAATCTGGAACAGATTGAAAACGTTTCATCTGAACTGATCGCAATCTTTCAGGTCGATTCTCCACCAGTGCCGCTCGAAATCATGCTCCAACGCCCCTTCCCCGATATGTGGGAAGAAGTGGAAATTTCGCTAGCGTCTGGTAGTTTTATGATTCTTAACGATCCTTATCGCCCCCGTATGTCTCTGGCACGACTGCTGGCAAGAGAAATTATCGGCTGCCGATGGGGAATTGAGCGGGGATTACTTCCCTATAAGGGCGATAAACCGTCGTTAAGCGCACTTGCACGTGCCGTGACAATGCCCAGATCAATGGTGCTTAAGCTGGATCCGGCGGCTCAGGTTCCCGAAGTGATGAGTGATTATTTTGAAGTTCCCATCAAAGATGTGATCCGCAGGTTAGAAGACCTTAACATCTAGGAATGATGCCCATTTGATCGGGATGTGGCGATCTTCCGCACCAGATCCAGCGCCTGTTCGCGAGTCTTCACTAAGCCTTGCACCTGCGCTTCAGTGAGTGCAATGAGTATCGTGCCAATTAATTTGCCCGGTGAAAGCCCAAGTTCGCTTCGCAGATCATCGCCAGTCAACAATACGGGCAGAGTCACATAACGGTCATGCTCAATAAAATAGGCATGGAATAAGAACTGCGCGCGTTCAAGATGGCGCAACCACCCATCTTGTCCGAGATTCCCCCCGTATTCTGCCAGATAGACGGCCAGTGAAAGCAATATTCCGTCAATTCCGGCGTCTCCGGATGCTTTCCAGAAGCGATGAATAGAAACAGAATCTTCCAGATTAATATGTTCAACCATTAAAGCGGCTTCAACAGTCAAACTCAAACGGGTCTTCTCAGCATTGCTCAAGCGGAACTGCGCGGCATAAGTATTTATCTGGTAGGCTGACTGCTTTTGTAGTAAGCCTGCCAGCAGCAGCAGCGCAAACTGTGGGCGTTCATTTGGCCAAAGGAAATCTAGATGCGAGTGTAACTGCGCCCGATAGCGATCCAGCGATACCACAAACATGCCAAGACCGAACTGGGCAGCAGTTTCATCGGTTCGGGCAGGGCTGATCGCGGTATAGAAATGGCGCAAGGTATCTACGACTATAAGAGCAAAATCCTTTTCAGCGGCAGAGAAAACGACGCCCGGCAGAACCGCATTCAATGCCCCAAGCCGGTCAGCTATTACACAGGCCGTTTTGATTCTGGGAAGCTCCAGAATTTTGAACCATTCATCGCGGATTCGCTCTGGAGATATGTTCGTCAATTCCGGCGCATGGTGGCGCAAAGCAGCGAGGGTGCCTTTTTCGATTTTCAACCCGAACTGGACGCTGTAGCGTACCGCCCGCAGCACGCGAATCGGATCATCACCGATACTGTGCGGCAGGCATTGGCGCAGCACTTTAGCCTGAAGATCGCTAAAACCATCACAAGGATCGTAGGCCAATGTCAAATCACCCAGCAGATCAACAGCCAGCGCATTGATAGTGAAATCGCGCGAACGCAAATCACCTTCCAGCGTTTCTGCGCGAAAGGACGAGACATCAATAGAATGCTGAGCGCCATTTATGGTATAGACCACTCGCCCAACATCTCGCGCTTCATCTAATGGGTAGTAGGCGCCACCGATCCTATTGGCAATTTTGCGGGCGATGCCAAGGCCATTGGCCTTCACCGTGAGGTCAATATCGCGGATCTGGCGGCGTAGATAGGCATCACGCACGGGGCCGCCCGCCATATATAGCGGTTGGCGCAATTCTTGCAGCTGATCACGCAGGTCGAGAATTTCATCCGGCCAGGCCAGCGTAATACTGCGCGTCGCCTCACTCACTGCTCAATGCCTCTTCGCGCACTACCCCGACGAATGGTAGATTCCGGAACTTTTCATCAAGATCAAGACCGTAACCAAAGACAAATTTATCTTCAATTTCAAACCCAGTGTAATGAATAGGGATCGGGATTGTGCGCCGGGAGGATTTATCCAGAAGCGTACAAATCCGGACACTGTTTGGATGGCGGGCATTCATCACGTCCATCACAAATTTGAGGGTGTAGCCGCTGTCAATAATATCTTCCACGATCAAAAGATCTTTACCCACTACTTCATCGCGCAAGTCCATATCAATGCGTACCCGTCCAGTTGACTCGCGCGCGCCGCGCCCATAGCTGGAGACAGCCAAAAAGTCTATTTCGTGCGGCACTTCTATCTGACGCATTAAATCAGTCAGAAACATCACCCCACCCTTCAGAATGCAGATTAGCATTAGACCGGGCGAATTCGCATAATCCCGGCTAATTTCCTGTCCTAGTTCTGTGATGCGCCGTTTCAGACTCACTTCGTCAATCAGAACTTCTTTTAAGTAACGCTCATAAGCCATCGTCATCTAGTATCCTCACTCCTGCGCAGCAGATTATAGCAACCCTTTTTGAGGGAAGCGGTAGAATGGTAATAATGTAAGCAATTTCTATGGCAAAAGTGAATATTAAATGTCAGATATTTCGTCTTCAGTCCACCTCTCTGAGCCGCGCTTAAACGTACATGTCACCTTTCCCGATGGGACGGTGCTTGAAGCGCCAAAAGGCACACCTGTCGAGCATTTTTTACAAAAGCATCGTGAGCTTCATCCTGACGGCTATCCCAGCGAAATTATGGGAGGGATCGTGGACTCACGGTTACGCGAATTATCTTATCTGATCCAGCGTGATGCCTCTATATCTCCGGTCACGCTTTCTGAAAGCGATGGGCGGCGAATCTATCGGAGAACACTGGTTTTACTGCTGGTTGCAGCAGTGAACGAATTATTCCCCGGCGTTGAGGTGAGCGTAAGTTATGCTGTGCCTGATGGTGGATACTACTGCATGGTCAAAAATCACGCCTCCTTCACTGATGATGAGTTGAAGGTGCTGGACGATCACATGCATGCCATCGCTGAAGCGGACAATCCGATTATCAAACAGGTGATGAAGCTTTCAGAAGCCATCGAAATGTATGAATCCCGCGGCAATGTCAATAAAGTGCGCTTGATGAAGCAGCGTACCCGCGGCGACCTGAATATTTATGCGCTGCGCGGTCATGCCGATTATTACTATGGCTATATGCTGCCTTCAACACGCTACCTGAAGCTATTCCGGTTGGTAAATACGCCAACCGGCGGATTCATCTTGCAGTACCCGCGCAGCAGTACCCCGAATATGCTCAACGATGAGGTTGACAATGAAGGCAAAATCGCACGGGTATTCGAGCGCGCCGAGGAATTAGCGGAACGACTTGGCGTTGAGGATATTGGCCGCCTGAATGAGATCGTAAGCCGCGACCACATTCAGGAATTAATTCTCGTAGCCGAAGCCATTCATGAGCAGCAAATCAGCACTATCGCGCAGACCGTCTATGATGCCTACCATGAAAGGGAACTACGTTTAGTGCTGATCGCCGGGCCGTCCAGCTCTGGCAAGACCACTTTTTCAAAACGGCTGGCTATTCATCTGCTAGCGTATGGGCTGCGCCCCTTCACAGTCGAATTAGATAACTATTTTTTAGATCGGGAACTTACCCCGCGTGACGAGTCCGGCAATTACGACTTTGAGGCGTTAGAAGCCATCAACTTACCACTGTTTAACCGCCAGTTGCAAGAACTTTTTGCCGGAGAACATGTGGCGCTGCCCCGCTTCAATTTCAAGTTGGGAAAAAGTGTTGAAGGCACTTCGATTAAGCTCGATAGCAATCATATTCTGGTGATTGAAGGAATTCATGGCATCAACCCGCGGTTGGTAACGGACATTCCAGATTCGCGTA
The DNA here is from genome assembly GCA_014879665.1 of Anaerolineae bacterium. Lineage (GTDB taxonomy): Bacteria > Chloroflexota > Anaerolineae > Aggregatilineales > Phototrophicaceae > Flexifilum. The sequence continues at coordinate 11,522 of JACSRP010000092.1, forward strand.
TTTACCGCATTTATGTTTCGGCGCTGACGCAGCTTAATATTGACAATCAAAACCGCATCCCCACAACCGATGTCCGGCTGCTCCGAAGAATTTGCCGTGATGCGTATAATCGCGGCCATAATGCCACCGCCACAATCGGTATGTGGCCGAGCGTGCGGCGCGGTGAAAAGCGCAATATTTTCCCGTATCAAGAAAACGCTAACGTAATTTTCAATTCAGCATTGAGCTATGAACTGGCGTCGCTAAAGCCGATAGCCGAGCCGCTGCTGCTGCAAGTGCCGGTGGGTACTCCTGCTTATATCGAGGCTAACCGCCTGCTTTCGTTTATACGCTGGGTACAACCCTTAACGCCGGAGCAGCAGATGATGATTCCTGATACATCACTTATACGTGAGTTCATCGGTGGATCGATTCTAGGTGACTATTTGCCGGGCGGATTACATACCAAAGACGTCTAGCCCATCTTGCGATGGGTTTTGGTCAGGGTTAGGATTGGCGTATGATGTTTCATTGAAGGAAGGATTTGCTGTGAACGGCGCTCTACTCATTCATAATGCGCGGCTGGTTACCCCCGATCAGCCGGCAAAATGCGGTTGGTTATTGTGCGTTGATGGAAAAATTGACCGCATCGGCTATGGCGATACACCAGCGTTTGAAAACATCCGGCAAATAGACGGGCATGATCACCTACTGCTGCCCGGCTTTGTGGATATTCATGTGCATGGTGGCAGCGGGCATGAGGTGATGGACGCACAACCAGATACGCTGCCTGAACTATCGCGCTTTTATGCTCGTCACGGGGTGACCTCATTTCTGGCGACAACATGGACAGAGACGCGCGAACGTATTCAGACAGCGCTAGACTATATTGCGGAATGGAAGAATACTCTCCTACCGGGGGCAAGGATGCTCGGCGCGCATCTGGAAGGGCCATATCTGAATGCTGATAAAGCGGGGGCACAAAACCCCGACTATGTGCGCCCTGCCACCAGTGACGAGGCTGCTGCGTTCCTAGATACGGGCGTCATCCGGCTGCTTTCGCTGGCACCAGAAATTGCTGAGAACCAATGGCTAATCGGCGAATGCGTCCGGCGCGGCATCACCGTCTCGGCAGCGCATACATCGGCCACCTACGATGATATGAAACACGCCACTGCCCTCGGCTTGAAGAATACAACGCATACTTACAATGCGATGACAGGGCTGCATCATCGCGATCCGGGCACGCTTGGCGCGGCGCTGGCATTTGACGAATTACGGTGTGAATTGATAGCGGACAACATCCATGTGCATCCGGGCGCAATGAAAGTGCTGTATCGCGCTAAAGGGCTAGGCCGGGTGATTCTAATCACCGATGCTGTGCGCCCCGCTGGACTGCCAGACGGAGATTACCCGATAGATAACCGGATCATTTCGGTAAAAAACGGGGCTGCCCGGCTGCCAGATGGCACTCTGGCAGGCAGCATATTAACGATGGAGCGGGCATTAAGGAATTTTGCAACCGCGGTGGGCGAACCGGTTGAGCGAATCTGGCAGGTCAGCAGCCTGAACGCGGCAAAATCTATCGGCGCGGCAGCGCATATTGGCAGCATCGAGGTTGGCAAAGATGCCGATCTGGTGCTGGTTGACGAACAAGTAAATGTATTTACGACTGTCGTTCAGGGAAATCCGGTTTATCATCTCGATTAAATCCGCAACAGGTAACGCCATTTTCCCGTATAAATCTAGTAAAAAGTCTGTCAGGCCATACAGGGCTTGCGCGTTAGGAGAGCATTACGATGAACAGCTTTGAGCGCATATTTGCGACCAGTATCATCTGGTTAGCGGTGACGGGTATCGCAGTCGCAATGATTTTCTCACAACAGATGGTCAATTCTTTTCTGTTCGTGGTCCTGATTGCAGGTGCTTTTTTGAGCACCGCGGTGGTCTGGGGAACGAGCGTGGCACTGGCCTCAAACAAGGCATCAGCAGAACGACAAGCCCGACATAGCGAACGAAATATAAGCGATAAACCTAAGCGCCGGCCGCACAACCCTGGGAATTGGCTGAACGATCTCGATGAGGATCAACTTCAAGCGCTGGAGACGGCGCTAACGCTGCGGCGCAGGCATTTAGATGAAGACGAGCAGATTGAACTGAACCGCCTGCTCGCAGAGCAAGAGAACTCCCGAAAAGGCTATTGAACCTTGCCTATCCGATTCAAAATTGGCCGGAAACACAAGTCCCGGGTAGCGATTATCGGCCTCGACTGTGCAGAACCGTCGCTGGTTTTTGAACGTTACGCCGCTGATCTGCCAACATTCACCCGGCTGCGCGAACAGGGCGTGTGGGGAAGACTAGAGAGTGTAATTCCGGCGATCACGGTGCCAGCATGGTCATGCATGATGTCCGGACAAGATCCCGGCGCATTAGGTATTTACGGCTTTCGCAACCGTGCTGACTATTCTTATGACCATCTCATGGTCGCCAATGGCGATGCGGTACAGCAGCCGCGCCTGTGGGATATCCTTTCGCGCTATGACAAAACCAGCATTGTGCTTAACGTTCCCGGCACTTACCCGCCGCGCCCGCTCAATGGTCAAATGGTGAGCTGCTTCCTTACCCCCGATGCTGATGCCGAATTTACCTATCCTGCCAATTTGAAGGCACAGATACTGGCGAAATTCAGCGAATACCCTTTTGACGTAAAGGACTTTCGTACTCACGAGAAAGATCGCCTGCTCAAACAAATAACGGCCATGACCAGAACCCATTTTGAAGTGGCGCGGTGGCTGGCAAAAGAGTCTGATTGGGATTTATTCGCTATGGTCGAAATCGGGTTGGACAGGATACACCATGCCTTCTGGAGCTACATGGATAGCACCCATCGCAACTACGAACCTGATTCACCGTATGGTGATGCGATCCGCGAATACTATCGCCTGCTGGATAGCGAAATAGCCTCGCTTTTGCCGATTTTGGGCGAAGATACAGCGATTTTTGTGGTTTCGGATCATGGGGCGAAGCGGATGGACGGCGGTATCGCGATCAATGAGTGGTTGATTAGAGAAGGCTACCTGACGCTGGCAGAGCCGTATCCGCAGGATATTCGCAAGCCAGAAGCGCTCAAGATTAATTGGGCGAAGACGCTGGCATGGGGCGAAGGCGGCTACTACGGGAGACTGTTTCTGAATCTTCAGGGGCGGGAGCCTCAGGGTGTGATTGCGCCCGACGACGTTCCACGCGTGCTGGCGGAAATCAAGGCCAAATTGGAAGCGCTGGGTGATGGAAACGGGCAGCCTATCGGCACTCACTGCTTTCTGCCCGGCGAAATCTATCCTGTGGTTGAAGGTATACCGCCCGATTTGCTGGTTTATTTCGGTAATTTATCGTGGCGTTCACTGGGAACAGTGGGCTGGAATCGCGTGCATGTACTGGAAAATGACACCGGCCCCGATGATGCCAACCACGCGCAGCACGGCCTGATCATCGCTTACGATCCAAAAAATCCGGCAAATGGACGACAGCTAGAAAACGCCCATCTGCTGCAAATTACGCCGTCGGTGCTGGATAAATTCGGCATCGAAGTGCCGAAGGCGATGAGGCAGCCACCATTGGCACTAAAATAGATGAGACATTGTGGCCTATGCGAAGCAATCCGGATTCTTCGGGCTTTACGCCATCTGGTGATGTACCTGTAGGCTTCGCACTTTCAGCGGCTTTTGCCGCAGCGCCTTAATTCCCTGAACGGTTGCCATGGCAGCGCTCATCGTGGTAATGATCGGCACGCCATACAAATGCGCGGTGCCGCGTATAATACCGCCATCGTAATGCGCCTGCCCACCGCGCGGCGTGTTGATCACCATATCAATTTGCCCGGCACGAATTGCATCTACAATATTTGGCGAGCCATCGCTCACCTTGTTGATGATCTCCGCCGGAATCCCGATACTTTGCAAATAATTACCTGTGCCCATAGTGGCAATCAGCTTAAAGCCCAACTGCTGCAAATCGCGGGCGATCTTGGTCACGGCGCCGCGGTCATAGGGGTTTACGCTGATGAATACAGTCCCGTTTTCAGGCAAGCGTGTATTCGCGGCCATTTCTGCCTTGGCGAAGGCGTGCCCGAAACTGGAAGCATGCCCCATCACTTCTCCGGTTGAGCGCATTTCTGGCCCTAGCCGCGCATCCACGCCGGGGAATTTCTGGAAGGGCATTACTGCCTCTTTGACGAAGAAGCCGTCCACCCCCGGCTCATCAACAAAGCCAATTTCCGCCAGCGTCTTTCCAGCAGCAATTTCAGCAGCGTAACGCGGCAATGGCTGGCCTGTGGCCTTGCTGACAAATGGCGTGGTGCGGCTGGCGCGAGGATTCACTTCCAATACATAGACCACTTCATCTTTGATGGCGAACTGAATATTGAACAGTCCCTTTACGCCCAACGCCTTGCCGATACGATCTGTATATTCACGAATGATCTCGACATGATAGTAGCTAATTTTGTAAGGTGGAAGCACACAGGCAGAGTCTCCGCTGTGCACGCCAGCTTCTTCGATATGCTGCATAATGCCGCCAATGGTGACATGCTCCCCATCGCAAAGCGCATCTACGTCCACCTCAAAAGCGTCATCCAAAAATTGATCGATCAAGACAGGATGTTCGCTCCACTGAATATGTTTATCCAGCCATTCATGAAGCATGGCGTCATCAAAGACAATCGCCATACCACGCCCACCTAACACGTAACTGGGGCGCACAAGAACCGGATAACCCACTTGATGGGCCGCTGCTAAAGCCTCTTGATGATTGTAGGCCATTGCGCCGGGCGGTTGGGGAATTTCCAGTTCCTGCATGAGATCATGGAAACGCTCGCGGTCTTCGGCCAGATCAATGGTTTCAACGGAGGTACCCCAGATCGGCGCGCCGGCCTCAGCCAGTGACTTCGCAATATTCAGCGGGGTTTGCCCACCAAACTGCACCAGCACCCCATCAGGGCGCTCGTTGTCTATGATATTCAACACATCTTCAGTGGTCAGCGGCTCAAAATAGAGTCGATCTGCCGTATCATAGTCGGTACTTACCGTCTCAGGGTTGCAGTTGACCATGATGGTTTCATAGCCAAGTTCCTTGAGCGCAAAACAGGCATGCACGCAGCAGTAGTCAAATTCAATTCCCTGCCCAATGCGATTCGGCCCACCGCCAAGGATGATCACTTTCTTGTGTGCTGTAGGCTCAGTTTCATCACCCGGCTCATAAGTGGAATATAGATAGGGTGTATGTGCTTCAAACTCGGCGGCGCAAGTATCTACGCGGTAATACGAGGGGATAACGCCGAGTGATTTACGCCGCGCACGCACCACGGTTTCAGTCGTATTGAGCGGCGCCGCCACCTGCGCGTCACTAAATCCGGCACGCTTCAACCGCCAGAAATCGGCAGCGGTCAAGGTTGCAAGTGTACGGCCTTCCAGAAAATCACGCTGCAGCTTAACAATTTGAGTGAGTTCGTCAACAAACCACGGATCAAAGCCAGTGCTTTTCACTACGTCATCAAGTCCCATGCCATTTTTTAATGCGTCAGCAACCTGAAACAGGCGCTGGGCAGTTGGCACGCGTAATGCTTTAGCAGGTGTCTCTTTTGTGTTATAACCAAAGCCAAGAATGCCAATATCCAGCGAACGTATGCCCTTTTGCAACGCTTCTTGAAAAGTGCGGCCAATAGCCATCACTTCACCAATGGCTTTCATTTGCGGGCCAAGCGTACTGTCTGCGCCGGGAAATTTGGCGAAATCCCAGCGCGGAATTTTGACCACGACATAATCGAGCGAAGGCTCAAAGCTGGCGGGAGTCACGCGGGTGATGTCATTGGGAATTTCATCGAGACGATAGCCAATCGCCAGCAGCGCGGCAATTTTGGCAATCGGGAAACCGGTGGCTTTGCTGGCAAGTGCTGACGAGCGAGAGACACGCGGATTCATCTCGATCACAAACACGCGGCCATCGGCAGGATTAATGGCAAACTGCACATTTGCGCCGCCAGTCGCCAGTCCGACACGATCCAGAACGATACGCGCCATATTCCGCAGGCGTTGAAGCTCTTTATCGGTGAGTGTTTGGGCGGGCGCTACGGTGATGCTGTCGCCGGTATGCACGCCCATCGGATCTACATTCTCAATACTGCAAACCACCACGAAGTTGCCGCTGGTATCGCGCATCACTTCGAGTTCATATTCTTTCCAGCCGATTACACTCATTTCAATCAGCACCTGTCCGACAGGGCTAAGTTTGAGGCCGCGTTCGGCAATAGTTCGCATTTCATCGGGGTTATAGGCGATACCACCACCTGAACCGCCAAGCGTGAAAGATGGCCGGATCAATGCCGGATAGCCGACATTCTCTGCCGCGGCTAAAGCTTCGTCTACTGTTGAGACGATTTCGCTGGGCGGGCATTCCAGACCGATTTCGATCATGGCTTGCTTGAAAAGCTGGCGATCTTCGGCCAGATCAATGCTAGGTAGGGATGCGCCAATCAGTTCAACGCCATGCCGTTCCAGCGCGCCATTTTCCGCCAGCGCCTTGGACAAATTCAGCGCGGTTTGCCCGCCCACAGTCGGCAGCAGCGCATCCGGCTTTTCCTGTGCAATGATGCGCTCACAAATTTCCGGGGTCAGCGGCTCTACATAAGTAGCATCGGCAAATTCAGGGTCGGTCATGATGGTGGCGGGGTTGGAATTGACCAGCACCACACGATAGCCTTCGCGGCGCAGCACTTTACAGGCCTGCACGCCGCTGTAGTCAAATTCGCTGCCCTGCCCGATGACGATAGGGCCAGAGCCGATGATCATGATGGTATGGATGTCTGTTCGTTTAGGCATATTATGCCATGCTACCTTCAGCACCTAGCGCTTCTTTTTTCACCCTATCCACAAACTCATCGAACAAATACAGCGAGTCATGGGGGCCGGGTGAGGCTTCCGGGTGATACTGCACGCTAAATGCGCCAAGTTCAACGTGGCGCAGGCCTTCAATGGTATTGTCATTCAGGTTAATATGTGTCACTTCTGCACCATGCAAGTCGCTATTCGCGGTCACAGCGAAGCCATGATTGTGGGCACTGATCTCCACGACACCAGTCAGCAGGTTTTTCACGGGCTGGTTACCGCCGCGATGCCCAAAGCGCATTTTTTCAGTTTCGCCGCCCAATGCCAGCGCCAGAATTTGATGGCCGAGGCAGATGCCAAAAACAGGCGTCTTACCCAGTAAATCGCGCACATTCTCGATCATATAAGTCACAGCCGCGGGATCGCCGGGGCCATTGCTCAAGAATACACCCGCAGGATTCATGGCTAGCACATCTTGAGCAAAGGTTCGCGCAGGGACGACTTTCACGCGCATGCCGCGGTCGGTTAGCATTTTCAGGATATTACGTTTGATGCCAGTATCGTAGGCGACGATCAGGGGGCCATTTATGTCGTACTGATGAGCTTTATACCATGCAGGATCACTGGTTTCAGACCAGTTATAGGCTTCTTCAACCGTCACTTCATCCACTAAATTTGCGCCAGACATATCTGGCGCATTCAGCGCTTCCTGTATCAACGCCGCCGTATCCAGCGCCGCTTCACCGTGGGCGATGGCCGCGCGCATCACGCCGCGCGTGCGTAAATGCCGCACCAACTGGCGGGTGGCAACTTCAGAAATACCGATCACATTTTGTTCGCGTAGATAGCCATCCAGATCACGCTGACTGCGCCAGCTGCTAACCCTCATACTCAGCGAGCGCACGACAAAACCGGATACCCAAACGCGATCGGACTCGATATCATCAGGATTGATGCCGGTGTTGCCAACATGAGGCACGGTCATGGTGACGATCTGACGGTGATAACTTGGATCCGTCAGGATTTCCTGATAGCCGGTCATCGAGGTATTGAAGACGATTTCGCCAGTTTGCACGCCCTGCGCCCCAAACCCTACGCCGCTATAGATACTGCCGTCTTCCAGCGCTAATGCTGCCTGCATAAATAAGTCCTCACCCTACCCTCTCCCTCATGGAGGGGTTTCCTCTAGCCAAATGAACCGGTTCATTTGAACATTTAGAAATTTACCACTAGAAAAAGGAGCGCATTTGCGCCCCTTTTTTGCCTCTGCTAGCTGCGATAGCTGCCATTGATGGAGACGTAATCATGGCTGAGATCGCAGGTATAAACGATTGCTTCACCTACCCCCTGCCCGACTTCCAATTGAGCGTATACTTCCGGTGATTTCACAATCGCAGTTGCCAATTCTTCGCTATATTGTGTCGGCATTTCGTTTTCGAACAACAGTAGATCATTAGTGAGTGTTTCGCCCGCTGCAATACGTAACTTCACGCTGGCAGCGCCAAAATTTACGCCGGAACGCCCCGCCGCGGCCACAATTCGTCCCCAGTTCGCATCGCCCCCATAAAACGCTGTCTTGACCAGTGGAGAAGTAGCTATTGCGTTTGCAATTTGCTTTGCAGCAGCATCGTTGGCAGCGCCTTTAACATGCAGCGTGATGAACTTAGTCGCGCCTTCGCCATCCCGTACAATCGCCTGCGCCAGCATACGGCATACTTTTAGCAGCGCATCTGCAAACTGCGCCTCAAAATTAGGGGCGATGCTCACGCCAGAAGCGCCGTTCGCCAAAAGCAGAAGCGTGTCATTTGTGCTCATATCGCCATCTACTACAATGCGATTGAAAGTTGGCTCAACGCTCTGTTTCAGCAGGCGCTCTGTTTGTTCAGGCGAAAGCACCGCATCGGTCACCACTACGCTGAGCAGCGTCGCCATATTCGGGGCGATCATGCCTGCGCCTTTGGCAATGCCGGTCAGCGTAACTTTTCCGCTCGGTGTATCGAAAGACTCTGATGCCAGCTTGGGGCGGGTATCGGTGGTCATAATCCCGCGCGAGGCTGCATCCCAATCCTGACCCAACGTGTTAGCCCCAAGTTCAATGCCGTGCGCAATCTTCTGCATTGGCAGATGCGTGCCAATTACTCCGGTAGACATCACCAGAACCTGCGCCGTCTCTAGTCCCAGCAAGTTCGCCGTCAGCTGAGCCATTTCACGGGCGTTCGCCAACCCCTGCTCACCCGTACAGGCATTAGCGCATTTCGTGTTGACCACCACCGCGCGGATGTCATCATTATTCGAAGCAAGCTGTTGAATATCGAACAGCACCGGCGCAGCTTTCATCAAATTGGTGGTGAACACTCCGGCTGCGGCGCATGGGTTATCGCTGAAAATGAGCGCCATATCCAACTCGCCATTGGCCTTCAAACCAGCATGCACGCCGGAAACGCTGAACCCGGAAACGCTAGCCATTCGTTTGTTCTCCCTGTTCGGCCAAAATCGCCGTCAATGTCTCCACCAGAGTATCAACCTGCGGCTTGTCTACAATCAGCGGTGGCACAAAACGGATGATATTTGTGCCGGCATTAACCATCAATAAGCCATGTTCGTAGCCCGCCGTGATAATTGCTGAAACATCAACGCTCAGTTCTAGCCCTACCATCAAGCCACGCCCGCGAACATCTACAATCAATGGGCTGTTGATTTCCGAAAGCCGATCCATCAAATAATTGCCAACTTCGGCGACATGCTCCAGAAATTCAGGCTGGCTGATACGATCCACCACGTAACAGGCTACTGAAGTGACAAATGGGCCGCCACCAAAGGTGGTACCATGATCGCCGGGGTGAATATGCGAAGCCACTTCTTCAGTTGTCAGGATCGCGCCGGCAGGCAAACCACCAGCCAACGGCTTAGCGAGAGTCATGATGTCCGGAATTACCCCTGAATGCTCGTAAGCCCAGAGTGTGCCGGTACGTCCCAGCCCGCACTGAATTTCATCGAAAATGAGCAGCGCGTTATGCTGGTCACAGAGACGGCGCAGCGCCTGCAAGAATTCTGTAGCAGCGGCATGAATACCGCCCTCCCCCTGCACCGGCTCAACAAACACAGCGCAAGTGCGATCATCAATGGCTGATTCGGCGGCGGCAATATCATTGAACTCAATAATCTCAACATCTGGCAGCAGCGGTTGGAAGGGCGCCTGATATTTTTCTTTTGGCGTCAGCGCCAGCGAACCCATTGTG
>JACSRP010000031.1 GCA_014879665.1 Anaerolineae bacterium
GGGCGTGGTGAAACGGCATCATTACTCTCTCCAAAAGAGTCGTTCTTGGTTCGAATCCAGGCGCCCCTGTACGACAGAAAGCTATCCAAATATGCTCCATGAGAACCGGCAGTATCATGACTGCCGGTTTTTGTTTCCGTTTCCTTCTGCCTGCTTTGCTTCTTGACCAGCGCGATCCCATACGCCTATTTGACGCTGTAGGAATCAGGCTCATGCCCGTCAGGGCATTACGACCACCGCGCTACACCCATTTGTGATATGCTGAAAGCATGCACGAACCCACACTTCATCCTCTTATATGACTGAATTGGTTTTCATCGCCGCACTTGGCTCAGAATGCGATCTATTCGCCGGAACTTCTCTTTAACTTGCACTCGCTGGCAGGAGAACATAGGGCGCGTTCGGCGAGAAACCGTTGATGTACCGCGCTATGAATTGGCTTAACAGTAAGGGGTAGGGTAAAAAAGCAATATGACTTGCACCCGTAAAATAATTCTCGGGTTTGTGATGGTGAGCGTGGTTGTGGTCGCAGCGGTGGCAATTATTGCCGCGACAAATGCCCCGAAATCATCCGGAGTTGAAGTGAAATCGTGCATCACGGCCGCCGATAGTAACTGTGCGCGCTTTCCTACGGTGAGCGGCGCAAATTTAGTCGGTGATACTTTTAATTTGCCCGACGATTTCGGCGGTACGCTCACGCTGGTGCTAATGCCATTTGACGAAGCGCAAACGGTCCGTTTGACGGCATGGCTGCCGCTGGCGCAAGAACTCGCGTCCGCATACCCGCAGTTTGCCTATTACAGCACCCCGGTGATGAAATCGGTCGCACCCTTGATTCGTGCAGCCGTAACAGCGGGGATGGTGCTGGCTGTCCCCGCAAACGTGCAGCCGGTCACGATTATGCTGTTCCTTGAGGATAAAGAAGCTTTTATGAACACCCTATCCATCCCTGACGTTGATATGCCGGAAGCATTTCTGATCAATGACGACGGTGATGTATTGTGGCGTATGCGCGGTGAGTATAGTGATGAAACAGCCGCCAACCTGCGCGCAGCGATTGCCTTGCAGGTGGTGCATCTAGAGGCGGATTCATAGGTTGAAGGATCACCTGTTACGCTGCTTTACCGAGAATAGATCATGACAAAGGCAGCGTGAAAATGAATGTGGATCCGCGCCCCAGCCCCGCACTTTCCGCATGAATTACGCCATGATGGGCTAAAAGTAAGTGGCGGGCGATGGTGAGTCCGATGCCATTTCCGCCGCTGCTGCGCGCTCGCGACTTATCGGCTCGATAAAAACGTTCAAATATACTGGCTAATTCAGCTTGTTCTATTCCAATTCCGGTGTCGGAGATACGGGTCACCATGTGTTCAGCATCGGAATAAATTTCTACAGTCACCCGCCCGCCCGGGGGTGTGTACTGTAGAGCATTGCCAAGCAGATTGATGAGAACCTGTGTAATGAGATCGGGGTCTAAGTGGATTAACGGCAGGTCAGGGTTAAACGTAGTGACTAGATCAACCCCTTTACTTTCGTACTGCACATATAGGCGTTCGCAAATGGTTTTTGTCAGTTGGGCATAGTCAAGCAGCTGTTTCTTCAGCGGAATATGCCCGGATTCAGCCTGAGAAAGCCGTTCAAGCTGAACCACAAGCCGCTGCAGCCGGCTTATTTCATTTTGCATATCAAGAAATGTTTCGGTATCAGGCGTGAGTACCTCGTCAATCAGCCCTTCTAGGGTGATTCGAATATTGGTCAGCGGCGTTCGCAGCTCGTGAGCAACATTACCGATGAGCGCTACCCTCTGGGTTTCGACATTTTCAAGATAGCTGGCCATCTGATTGAATGCTTGTGCCATCTGATGAAGCTCGATACTGCTGTAAGAAGGCAGGCGGCTTTGATAATTGCCGCTGGCGATATGTAAACTTGCCCTGGTCATTTGCTGAATGGGCTTGATGATTCGCTGTCGAACGAGGATCAGACTGGCTGAAATTGCGCCGAAGAAAACGATATAGCGTAGGATATTTGCTTCGGGCGTGCCGCTGAAAAGCCATAAGATGAGCAGTTCAGCCCCAATAATAATAATATATGAGAGTAAATATAGCCCTTCGATATGGCGATAAAAAGCAACTGAAGATTTCATTTTACGCATCACCACCATCAAAACGATACCCTGCACCGCGCACAGTGACAATATAGGTAGGTTCCTGCGGATTATCTTCTATCTTGATGCGCAGCCGCCGGATGTGAACATCAATCACCCGGTCATCACCAAAATAGTCGTAACCCCAGACATATTCAATCAGTTGGTGACGGCTCAAAACACGCTTATGATGACGCGCCAGCGTATAAAGCAGATCGTACTCTGTGGGGGTGAGTTCAATCTCGCTGTTCTGCTTCGATACGCGGCGAGCTTCGAGATCAATACGCAGCTGATGAAATAGCAAAGCGGGATCGGACTCTTTCGAGTTGCGCCCCCGCCGCAGAATAGCTTTCGTTCTCGCAATCAATTCACGCGGGCTGAAGGGTTTGGTCAGGTAATCATCAGCGCCTAATTCCAACCCTACAATCCGATCAACTTCTCCAGCCCTTGCGGTAAGTATCAGAACATAAACATCAGATTCCCGCCGTATTTCACGCAGCATACTGATTCCGTCCATTCCCGGCAGCATTACATCCAGAATGATGAGATCGGGTTGAAATGTCCGTGCTAAATCGAGACCGGTCTGGCTATCTGTGGCGGTGGCTACAGTGAAGCCATCCTGCTCCAAATAAGCGCGAACGGTCTTTAACATCGAAGTTTCATCATCTACAACGAGAATACGCTGAGTCATCTAGACACTCCAAAACTGTCATCAAATCGTCACATTACTGTCAATTCATTGTAATAAACATCTGGGATACTCTTCTCATTCGTATTAAAGATGCCGCTAGTAACCCATACCGGCATCATAAACTCAAAGGTGATATACAGTGATCGATTCAATTGTTCTGACGCCCAACATACATATGATGACTGGCGCATTAGCTTTGCTGGGGTCAGTATTAGCGCTCCTTGGCACAGGCTGGGCGGCATGGAAACGGCAGAAATTTACAATGTGGGCGCAGCTCAGCCTGATTTTCTTTCAGGTGATCTTAATCATTCAGGTACTGCTAGGGGTTAAACTGCTGGATCAAGGACTTGGCCCCTTACAACTGTACATCCATTATCTAGGTGGACTGGCTCCACTGGGCTTCTGTCTGTTGTTTTACTGGCTGCCGATTACAAATGATGTTCATAAGAGTCGGGCAGCTGCGGGTGCAGCGGCGCTATCAGTAGTCTTCGTCTTGATGACTTTCGTGATCGGCAGCACGTTTGTTCCCGGCGGCGCATAACCTGAACATAATTGGGGGCTGCGGGAAGATAGCCCATCGAACTATTATTCAATTATATTGATGGGGATAGTGCTCATGGAAAATCACCTCTGGTTGGGTTTTCTCCGATGATGCACTATTCACCATTCTGCAATCCACAAGTTTGAATCAGTTCTGCGTTTTATACCCCTGCAAATGGAGTCAACGGCGCAGTTGGTGAAACAGGTAATGCCCACGCAAATTCCCACGCAGAGGGCGCGCTTAAATCGCCAATTTGAGACCACAGCGTAGAAATTGAGCCGTCAGCGGCACTTATAGAGTCCAGTGTGGTGACCGCCGCGCCGCTGGCGTCGGCGCTGTTTTGCAGCAGTAGATAGCCGCCGGGCACGCCGCGAAGCTGAGTATAACCGGTGATGCTCTGCAATTCGCTGATGATGCCAGCGCGATCCAGCGCCACCCAGCGCGCAGGCACGGCGGCGTCCAACGCACGTTCGGGGTCATACGGCGCCATCAATTGAATAGCAATGCGCGCGCCGTCGTCAATATAACGGGCGTCAATCAATGTCCATGCAGATTCGGCAAAAATCACCCGTTCGCCGCCGCTGTCACGCAAACGTAGGACGTTATAACGCGACACCGGGCCGGATGGCTCGCCAGAGGGGCGCGAAGCATCTTCTGCCAGCCATATAATTTCACCGGCAGCATTCAGGCTGTCCAGCGTGGGCTGTCCCCAGGGATCATCAGGCGTGAGTGCGCCGCTGTCTATCGTCCAAGTTAAGGCTGGAACGCTGGCGATGCCCCCGGCGGCATAGGGCAGCACTCCGAAAGTGACTTGTGTACCGCTAAAGCGCCTGACCAGCGGCATGAAGGTATTGCCCAACGGCATGGTGATGCCTGAAGCATTGGTCATATTAAGCGCCGCCAGCGTGCCACCACTGGCCGGTTCCAAGATCAGCAGTTCCCATGACGACTGCATTTGCGCTATCTGAATATCTCCGGGCAGCGCGCGCACGATGCCGACAGCGATAAAGGCGCCGTCATCGCGCCAGAAAGGACGGCAGCCAATGGCAGCCCCCAGATCGAGATCCAGCGTCGTTGTGCTGGTGCTTAAATTGCGTACTATCAATCGCGCATTAGGCGGCGCGGCGCTGCTGCCATCAGAATTTGCAACCCCGTAATTCACCGGGCAGTAGGCGACAATACTGCCATCATGGGTGAAGCTCATATCGAAGGCGCTGGCGTAGCTGTTTTCGGG
>JACSRP010000196.1 GCA_014879665.1 Anaerolineae bacterium
CGCCGCGCGTGGCATGGGGGGAAAGCCCGCCGTGGCCGTATGGCGAAGACCCGGCACACGTATACCGTGGCGCAATTCAAAACCTGGGTACGCTGTTGATGCGCGAATATCTAGGAAAACATGCAGCGGTGCTGGCGCAAGCCGCGCAAACCCCGCTGCCACTGAATGATGCCCTCAAGGCCTTGTATCCAACCTGGGAAGCGCAGTTTACGGCGCTCTTTTGCGCGGCGGCTGTGGCTTTATACCTTGAAGATCATGTCAATATTCGGGAAGCGAATGCCTTTGCTTTGATGGAGCGTAAAGCGCGGGGCATTGATATTTTGCCTGCGGCCATCAGCGTATTACGGCGCTATCGGGGCGATCTGGCGACAGGCAAGTACCGGGAACTAGCCGATTTTCTACCGATGTTTCCAAAACAACTTAAACTGGCAACGCGCATCAAAGCGCTGTGATTCCTATTTCTTCTGGCGCCTTGGCGGTTTAAACGCTTTTCTCTACACCCTCCGCATCTTTATTATTTCCCTTCCTAAAAATGGTGAACAAATATTCACCATTGAACAGAATTTCCGTGCTAATTTTAGAGAATTACCGAGCTAAGCGAGTCACTTTCCCGTTATCTCTAATTGGAATGAGCGGCGCGACTCACTATTTTAGGCAGTCCCCTTTGGCCATTCGTTCGTGCGGGAATGAAGTAAACTCGTTATAATCGAAAATTGTCTGAATAAATTTCAGGCGGGGTTCCTCTATCAACTTGTCGGTATAGGAGAAAGTTGCAATGCGTATAAAAAGTTTGGTTCTTGCATCGGCGTTTGCTATGGCGCTGGGCACTGTGGGCATCGCTGCCGCACAGGATACTCCGCCAGCGATCACCCCTGTCGCCTGCGAAGAGCCGGGCGAACTCACCATGTGGGTATGGGATGAGAATTGGGCCACTATCATTGGCGAAGCTATTAACGAATGGACAACCGATTATTGCCCCGGCGCAACAGTTGACCTTCAGGTTCAACCGTGGGCAAATTACTGGGAACTGCTGCGTACCAACGTCGCCGGTGGCGATATGCCAGACGTTTTCAATATGTCGCAGACCAACGTCGGTTTCTATCAGGAAAATGAAGCCCTTCTAGACCTACAGCCCTACCTCGATGCCGCTGGCATTGACACTGCTGTTTGGGGAAGCGGCATGATTGATCCGTATCGTTCCGGTGAAGAAGGCGATCTGTACGCCCTCCCCGTAAACTGGGACACCATCGCTGTCTATTACAACAAAGATCTGTTCGATGCCGCCGGTCTGGAATACCCGACTGCGGAATGGACATGGGATGATTTCGCCGCTGACGCAGAAGCGCTGACCGATGCAGATGCTGGTGTTTATGGCGCCGCTGTTTACAGCGAGTATCAGGCGGGTTGGCCGAACTGGGTCGCCGCGACAGGCGTTGAGCCGGTCATCGCCAGCGATCACACCACCTGCACGCTCACTGATGAGGGCAGCCTTGAAGGGCTCAACTTCCTGAAGGGCTTGCTGGATGCGGGTTATATGCCCACCATCAGCGATCTTGGCGGTTCCTCCGCAGACGACGCCTTCAACGCATGGTTGGCCGGTCGCGTGGCGATGGTCGCCGGCGGCTCATGGAAGCTGCCCACGGCGCTCGAATCAGCTGATTTCAATTGGGAAGTAGTCCAACTGCCTCGCAACCCGGAAACCGGTCGCAGCCGTTCTATCGTTCACTCGGTAGGCTATGTGGGCGCGGCAAGCACCGATACTCCCGATCTGGCCGCTAACCTGATCATTTTCCTTGGCAGCGACGCGGGACAGCGTTATTTCGCGGAAGCGGGCGGCGTAGCCCCGGCTGCACCTTCACAGCAGCAAACGTGGATTGATGCCTTTGGCACCGATGAAGTCAATATTCAGACTTTCGTGGACGCGCTGCAAGACTCACAGGGCGTAACCGTATTTGACGAAGTGTGGAATATTGGTAACACCGAACTGCCGGTGAACATCTTCGACCTTGGCATGTCTGTTGAAGAAGCAACCGCGCTCGGCTGCGAAGCGGTGGATACAGCCGTCGCAGGCATGTAAACCTCGCTGTTTTGCGTTATAAACGTAGGGGCGCAGTGCGTACTGCGCCCCTTTTTATTCAGTGCTGAAATCTGGTTAATCAATGTCCACATTGTTGAATATATTCGGGCGTACCCCACGAGCACGGCGCAAGGCGTTCTGGGGATTGGCGCTGATAGCCCCGAACACTATCGGCTTACTGGTTTTCTTCGGCATCCCGGTGCTGGTTGCATTCGGACTCTCTTTCTTCGAGTGGAACGGTATCCGCGCGCCTGAATTTACCGGATTAGATAATTTCACGCGCATCTTTCGCGACCCACTTTTTGGCCGCGCGCTTGCCAATACATTAACACTCGCGCTGTTAGTAGTGCCGCTGAATATGGCGTTGGCGCTGGGCGCGGCAGTGCTGTTGAATCAGCGTTTGCCGCTGCGCAACCTTTTTCGTACGATTTACTTTTTACCTGTAGTCACGTCTACCGTTGCCGCATCAGTTGTCTGGATATGGATTTTTCAGCCGCGTTTAGGGCTAATCGGCATCGTGCCGGGGTTGGGTACATTGCAGTGGCTCACCCGCCCTGAACTGGTTCTAATTCCGATAGCCGCGGTCACTATCTGGCAGCGTGTTGGCTTCGACATGATTCTATTTTTAGCGGGGCTGCAAAATGTGCCGCGTGCGCTGCATGAAGCCGCCGTCATTGACGGGGCAAACAGCCGGCAGCGATTCTTCAATATCACGCTGCCAATGCTTTCACCAACGACATTTCTGATCCTGACGTTAAATTTCATTTCAGTGTTTCAAATTTTCGATCAGGTTTATATCATGACTCAACGTACCACGCCCGGCGGCGTAAGCGGCAGCGCAACGACGTTGACATTCCTGCTTTATCAAACCGGATTTACGCGCTCTGAATTTGGCTATGCCTCGGCAATCGCGCTGGCATTGTTTGTCATCGTACTGAGCATCACGGTCATTCAGCTTCGCTTACAACGCCGGTGGGTGTTCTATGAATCGGAGGCGGGCTGATGGCTGCGCAAGCGATAAATGCGAAGGAACAGGACAGCGCGGCGCCCTTTGACCATATCAGTATAGGCATCAAAGTTGTGAGCTATGCAATCCTGATCGTGGGCGCATTCTTCATGATACTGCCATTCCTATGGATGGCTTCAACCGCCTGTAAGCCAAATGCAGAACTGGCAGTTTCACCAATTCGCTTCTTCCCGGAAAACCCTTCATGCCTTGAAGTGGCAGGCCAGCTTTATGAGCAATCACCAAACTTCAACCGCTATCTACTGAACTCTTTCATCGTCACGGTTGCCCGCACTGTAGGGCAGTTAATTACCTGTTCACTGGCGGCTTATGGCTTTGCGCGCTACAAATTTCCGGGGCGTTCGGCGCTTTTTGCAATCAGCCTCGGTCTGCTGATTGTGCCATTTCAAGCTATCTTGATCCCTGAATTTATCTTGATTAAGAGTCTGGGACTGCGAAACACCTTCGGGGCGATCATCATTCCGGGCGTGTTTAGCGCGTTTGCCCTGTTCCTGCTGCGCCAAGCCTTCATGCAAATTCCGATTGAACTGGAAGAGGCTGCCGAAATTGATGGGGCGAACCCGCTGCAAATTTTATGGCGAATCACGCTCCCTTTGAGCATTCCAGCAATTGCGGCGTTTGCGGTGATCACGATTCAGGCGGCATGGAATGATTTTCTGTTCCCGTTGGTGGTCGCCAATACCACAGATACCCGCGTCGTCACGATTGGCATCGCCCTGCTGCAAGGCCAGCGAGATACACCCTATAACCTGATTATGATGGGATCGTTAATTGCAACGCTGCCAATGCTGGCGCTGTTTGTGATGCTTCAGCGGTATTTCATTGAAGGTGTCGCGCAGTCGGGGCTGCGGCGTTAGGCGAAGCATGATTAAAGCCAAATTGAACCATTAGAACAATTGAATCCGGGAATGAAACGATGTACGGGCTGATCGGCAAACTTACAGCACAAAGCGGGCAGCGAGATGCGCTCATGCAGCATTTAATGGAGGGCGTGAAGACATTACGCTCGCTAGAAGGCTGTCATCTTTATATAGTCAGCGCCGCTAAAGACGATCCCGACGCTATCTGGATTACAGAAGTTTGGGAAAACAGCGAGGCACATCAGGCCTCACTGGCAAACGACGCAATTCGCGCCGTGATTACAGCAGCGCGCCCGCTCATTGCCGCCCCGCCTGAAGGCTTTGAGATCGTGCCGGTTGGCGGGGTTGGCCTACCTGAGCGGTAAATTATTTAACCTGGCAGTACCGCGATAATTTCACCGTCATTCCATTCCGGCTCAGCCTCTAAATGCCCCATCATCTGGAGGAAGAATTGATGCTGTTCAGGGTTACCAGCATTGGCTTGATAAGAGGCGCGGTCTGTAAATTGAATTACAAGAATGAGATTTTGCGGGTCGCTATCCATCTGGTAAATCGTGGTTGAAATGAACCCCGGCACCGGCCTACTTTCGGCC
>JACSRP010000180.1 GCA_014879665.1 Anaerolineae bacterium
AGATGTGTATAAGAGACAGTTTCGCGCTTACGCCCTGCCCTTAGCCACCGGCTATGAACGCGGCGTTGATGACGCCGGGCGGCCTATCTACCTCGTAGACCTCTGGTATTTTCCGGCTGGCTACACGCAGGATATTAAGCCTATCGTCGTCTCCAGCGACGCCGAAGAGATGGGCTTCTATTCAGTCCCCGATTTCATGTCTATGGAACAGGGCAATCTAACCCATTACGGCCCGTTAAGGGCCGTCGTCTCGATTGAAAGCTGGGTGCATGTGTACTTTGCGGGCATCATTCTCTCCTGTTTTGGGCGCGGCAGCCGCTTTGACCGCAAAGCGCGGGAGCACAACTTTTACAGCCTGAAACTGCTCTGGAAAGCCATTCTGGAACAACGCCAACTGCTCAGTTCTTCGGAAGTGGTGCATATCGGCAGAAATACCCGTATTCACCCCACCGCCACCGTCACCGGCCCCGCCTATATTGGCGATAACTGCGTGATCGGCCCCGGCGTGCTGCTGGATAACTGCACGATTGGCGATAACGTGACCATTGATGATGGCTGCGTGCTGATGATGAGCACTCTGGGCGATGGCTGTTTTCTGCCTTTCCGCGCCTCGCTCTACCTGACTGCGGTCATGGAAAATTCGATCATTGCCCAGAATACCTGCCTGCAAATGTGCGTGATCGGGCGAAACAGCTTCGTTGGCGCGGGCAGCACCTTCACTGACTTCAATCTGGTTGAGCAAAAGCCAATTCGCGCCGCTAACATTCACGGCGATCTGGAAAATGTTGGGCAGGTGGTTTTGGGCAGCGCCATCGGCCATAACTGCCGGATCGGGTCGGGCATGGTCATGTTTCCGGGACGCATGATCGAGAGCGATGTGGTCTTGTTCGCCTCGCCGGGGCGACGGGTGATCAGCCGGAATATCACCTTTGAAGAGAGCGATCACCATCTGGTTACGGCGCATCATGCCCGCCACTATCCACGCCTTGAAGAAGTGGCCGAAGCCGCCCCCGCCTGGGAGCAGTGGTAGCTTATTCCGTCAATTCAGGTATAGTGATTGAATAGAGGTCCTGGAGTTTACGTATGGCCTTCGCCCCCACACTTACCGCCTTTGACGTGCTCGCCAATTTTCTGGATTAACGGCAGGCGAAGAGCTAGAAATGCAAGATTTTATTCGTGCCGACGATCTGATAACTCTGCTTAAAGCCAAGAACCGCCGAAAGGTGTCATAACCCAATGGAAGTTCTACAAAAATCACAATCTAATGTTTCAGACTAACCCCATCCAGCTCCGCCCTGTGCTTGAAAGCGACCTGCCGATCTTCTACCAGCAGCAGATAGACGAAGAAGCCGCGCAAATGGCCGGTTTTCCCCCTCGTGATCACGAAAAATTCATGGCGCATTGGGCGAAGAACATGGCCGATAACCGGCTCATCTTGCGGACCATCCTCTTTGAAGAACAGGTTGCTGGAAATATCGTCAGCTTTGAGCAGGATGATGTGCGCGAAGTGGGCTACTGGCTGGGCAAAGACTTCTGGGGCAAAGGCATCGCCACCCGTGCATTAGGGTTATTTTTAGACGTTGAAACGGTACGTCCGCTGTATGCCGCCGCTGCCCGGCACAATCTTGGCTCTATTCACGTGCTGGAAAAATGCGGCTTTCAACACCTCAAAACGGCCGATGAAGAAGTGATCTACCGGCTCGATTAGCCCATCAGCGATAAATAAACAGTTTTTCGACAGGTTTTGAACATATCATTAGATCAGAAGCCTGTTATTTGAGACTATCCATGCCTGATTTTGTTTTGCCAGATGCCCCTACATTCGCCTTCATTATCCATCCCATCCAGATCAAGAAAGATGTATCGCGTAAGTTTCCGCTGCTGGGCAAGCTGCTGAGCGAAGAACAGATCAATTTTTTCTCGCGCTATTTTCCGCCAGTTTATCTCGGCAACGTGCAGGGCGTGCGCTCGGTCAGCACCGGTCAAGAACTCAAAGGCTGGCTGATCGCCTGCCCCTATACCCCGCCCACAATGATGAAGCTTCCCGTTGAAGTCGTCTATAACAAGCTGATTCAGTGCGGGCAGATGGCCGAGAAGCTGGGCGCGAAAATCCTCGGATTGGGCGCTTATACCTCGGTGGTGGGCGATGCTGGCAAAACGATTGCCGAACGGCTGGACATTCCGGTTACAACCGGCGACAGCTACACGGTATGGATGGCCTGCGATGCCGTTCGCGCAGCCGCAAAAGCGATGGAAATTCCGTTGAAAGAGGCCGTGATTGCGGTGGTCGGCGCCACCGGCGCAATTGGCTCTACCTGCGCTGAGTTATTGGCAGGCGAAAGCGCGGAAATGATTCTCGTGGGGCGGCGGCAGGATGCGCTGGATACGCTGCGCGAACGCATCGCCGGGCAGGGGGCGAATGTGCAGGCTACCACCAGCATTGATGCCATTTACAGCGCCGATTTAATTCTCACCGTGACCAGCGCCACCACCGAAGTGATCGAGCCGCGCCATCTGAAACCGGGGGCTGTGGTCTGCGATGTAGCCCGCCCCCGTGATGTGAGCAAGCGGGTGGCCGCTGAGCGTGACGACGTGCTGGTGATCGAAGGCGGCATGGTCGAAGTGCCGGGCGATCCGCCGGATTTTGGCTTCGATTTTGGCTTTCCGCCGCGCCATGCCTACGCCTGCATGAGCGAGACGATGGCGCTGGCATTAGAAGGCCGCTTTGAAGATTACACCGTCGGCAAAGAGATCGGCATCGAGCGCGCCAGCGAAATTGGCGAGATTGCCGCGCGGCACGGCTTCCGTTTATCTGGCTTTCGCTCGTTTGAGCAAGCCGTCAGCGAAGCACAGATCGCCAGAGTGCGCGAGAAGGCGCTGGCAAACCGCCGCGAATGGAGGGGTGCGGCCATCTGATCGTATTATGATGTAGGAGAGAGCACTTACGTTTCTCCCCTACATATAAAACGAATTATTCGGCGTAGACTGCTTGAATCCCAGCTGGGAGGCCAGAGTGCAGCGCGGCGGCATGAGTAACATTCCCCAAGTAAAGCCCGCTCGCTTCTAACTCTTCAATATTCTGCCTTTGCAGTGCATTGATAAGCGATTCGTTCAAAGTGGCAGCCGATTCGTTGCCAGCATTCGCAACGAGCAACTTCACATTCAATCCGGTTAAACGTTCACGAAAATCGGTGACATTGTTAGGAAACAACCTTGTAATCTCCGAAGTCCCTGAATCGATGACGACGTAACGATTGAAAAGTTCGGGCCTGTTCACCAGCACATGCAACGCGAACACTCCCCCATCCGAAAAACCAACGATTGCCCGATCCGTACTGTCGGTTCGATAGGTCGAATCAACCAGCGGGAATATTTCCTGGCTGATAACTTCTATAAATTCGTCCTGATGGCGGATGTAGTCGTAATCTCGCAGCGAAAATACGTCGTCAATATCATCGCTTGGATAACCAATCCCCACGACGATGAGTTCCGGCAGTTCACCCCAGTGACCCAACCAGCGTACAAACTCGGTAACCGATAGAAACGACATCGCCGGGTCTAATAAATACAGCACTGGATATGTTTGTTCGGAGGTGCCATAGCTATCCGGAAGCGCAACCATAAGCCGATAGTCACGTCCATTGACGATAGAAGTCAGCGAAATAGATTGAGTATTCAGGATAGTCAGCGGTGAAGGGTTAGCCTCAATGCCCGAATCATCCTGCATCGTGGCAGGGAAAATGCCGACAGTGAATAAGGACAGGACGGTGAAGATGGACAGGACGGTGAAGATGGAGGCTTTAAGCATGAACAATCTCCAGAACAGTCCGGATCGAAGATTTATAATACCAAATTGTAGTATATAAACTATTTATTAATTTATCAATACATACAAGTAAATACAAAATGGATATAAACCATCTAGAAGCACGCTACAAAGGAAATATGTTACGCTTGCGGTTTCCAGAATGGTGGCTATCCCTACTCTATGGCTGAACAAATTCAAACAACACCGCCCGCCCATGACCCTTATGCGGCGATGCGATTCTACGATTTTCGCCTGCTCATTTTTGGCCGGCTGATCGCGCAAATTGGCGAAATGACGGTGAGCGTGGCGATTGGCTGGGAGCTTTACGAGCGCACCGGCGATGCCTTGGCGCTAGGGTTGGTTGGCCTGGTACAAGTCATCCCGGTGATTTTGCTGTCGCTGCCGGGCGGCTATGTGGCAGATCGCTATGATCGTAAAAAGGCGGTGCTGATTTCACAGATCGTGCTGGTGCTGTGTTCGCTGGCCTTAACTTTCCTCTCAACCAACAACGGCAGCCTTCCCTTAATCTATTTCACGCTGGCGATCATCGGGGCAGCGCGGGCTTTTAATAATCCGGCGGAAAGCGCACTCACCCCGCAAACGGTGCCGCCTGAACACTATTTCAGCGCGGCGACGTGGAGTTCAACCGTCTGGCAGCTTTC
>JACSRP010000091.1 GCA_014879665.1 Anaerolineae bacterium
GCAGCGGTATTCGGGTTACGGCGTTTGAAGACCACATGGTCGCTAATCGCCATTTATCGCGCTTTTCTTGAAGACGAACAGTGGTATGTGCGTTCAGCGGCACAGCAAGCATTTATGGAACTGCAATACGGGCGTGAGTTTAGTTTGACGCAAGCCTACCCACCCGCCGATCAAATTCAGTGGTTGGCGGATTGGACAGCCGAACAGGGCGAAAAACTACCCGGCGGTGACGGGGCAACTTCGATGCTGGTACGCGCTTTGCAAGATGGAGACGCGGAAGTGCGTGCATTAGCCGCGTTAAACTTAGGCCAGTTAGGTTCAACGGGTACCCTAAAATCGCTGTATGCTGCTTTACGCGACCGCAGCGAAGATGTACGCATATCAGCTTTTAGGGGAATAGGTCATCTCGCCGAATATACTGGCGAACCGCTTCCTAACCCGCAATAGCATACGATTGATTCAAGGCGAGAGATACAAGAGGAAGTCTGCTAATCCTTGTATCTCTCATGTCCTAATGAAATTGAAGGGGTTGACACTTTATTCCGCTTCGGCTGTCGCTTCGACAGTAACTTCCAACGTTGCTTCAGCCGTAGATTCCGTTATCGAAAAAGAGTCGGGCAGCACTTCATTATCCACGTTGCATAAAAATACGCGATCAAAATCGGTATGATAAATATACGTATTCTGCCCCGTTCTAAGTACGATTCGATAGCCGTTTACCTGTGTTTGCTGGTACTGTGCCCCCGGCTGAGGGCAACCAAGACTGCCATCTGACCAGATCACCGGTTGAATTTCGACGGCTTCAATCCGTCTCGTTGGCAGATTAAGCTGCTGTCCTAAAGCCCGTTGGGCTACGCCAATCAGTTCGAATGCTACAGGATCGGTTTCGGCAAGCGATTGATCGTCATCAACAATTGCTGTCCGCGTCGGCGCTGCCGTTAACTGAATATCCTGTGGAGAGGTCAACAATTGCAGCGTAGCCGTTGGGGGAATCCGGGTCGGCGTTGGCGTCTCCGTAGATGGAATTAGAGTAAGCGTCGGCGCGCTTGTTGGCTGCGCCTCAGGTGCGCAGCCAGCCACAAACAAGACAAGCAAGAGGCTTGCAGCAATTTCTCTGCTGATTTTATTGGCTACCATGAAGAATAGCTTCCACCTGAGCGACGCTCAATCCCTCAATACTCACAATTTTCTCACGCCCGTTCTCGCCAGCAACAACAGCAACATTCTTAGCGGGTACACCGAGCTGGCCAGCTAAAAAAACAACGAGTTCCTGATTCGCCGATGGCGAACCTGCTGGCGATGCAACGAGTCGAATTTTGAGTACGCCATCATCTTGAACGCCGGCAATTTCCGTACGTTCTGCCTGTGTAACTACCCGCACGGATAAGGCTGCTCCGCCGCGCGCATCCGTTATTTCAAACCTGCGGCTCATAATCACACCTCATGAGGAAGTCCTGCCGCGATAGATCCGGATCGTAGCACGCTCTCCTATGAGAGACAAGTTACCCGATTTCAACAACCCATTGTAGAAAACTGAGAAGAAGGGTGACCGTTGCCCATATTACTTGAGCGCCAGACGAATAACTGCCTAACGAACAAACTGCATCAATACACTCAGGATCAGAAATACAATCAGCGGACTAAAGTCCATCATACCCGTTTGTGGCAGCAAATTACGGATCGGTCGCAAAACCGGTTCGGTAATTTCAAACACGAGCTGAACCCAGCGGCTGCTGCGATCAATATTGGGAAACCATGAGAGTAAAACCCGCGCCAGCAACACGAGATTAAATGCCATCAACACGTAATACAGTAAAGTGCGAACAATCTCCATTTACAGTCTCCTTCGATCATGCCCTATAGGTTAGGGTCGTTTGTTTGAATAATTTGTCGCTCGCCAAAAATAGCGCGTCCGATACGAACGATGGTTGCGCCTTCTTCGATAGCAACCGGATAATCATCCGTCATACCCATGCTTAGCTCTGGCAGTGGCAATCCAAGCCTTTGCTGCAAAGCATCGCGCAAAAGGCGCAAGCGAGCAAACACGGGTCGTGTCTGTTCAATATCTTCAACAATCGGCGCCATAGTCATCAATCCTGCTAGTTGCAGCGATTCAAAACTGGCAACCTCATGAACGCTTTGTGCGAAAATGTCAAAGGTTGCCTTATCCTCCTGCCAGCGCACACAGGAAAATCCTTGTTTGCTTTCTTCGCCAGAAACATTCACCTCAATCAGTATCTTCAGCTTTCGCAAAGCGGGAACGCTTGTCGCCAGTTTTCCGGCTAACCGCACGCTGTCTACCGACTGCACAACATCAAATAACGGCGCAATATCGCGGACTTTACGGCTCTGAATATGCCCGATCATGTGCCAGATTAACGGACTTGGGCTTTGTGCCTTCACCGCTGTGATCTTTCTCTGTGCTTCTTCTACGCGATTTTCTCCAAAATGTTGCATTCCCAGAGAAGCCGCTTCTAGCACACTTGATGGTGTATGCGTTTTACTCACAGCAATCAGCGTGACTGATCCCGGATCGCGGTTCACATTCGCGCATGCTTTACCAATTTGCGCGCGAACGATACTCAGGTTTTCAGCGATGCTCATAAGCTAATCACGGCCCCAAAACGTCCAGTTCGCCCGTTTTCCGCGCGATGTGAATAAAATTCATCAACATGTTCAGCAGTGCATATTCCCGCAGTTTCCACTGTACCTACCCCTGCTCGTTCCAGATCTAGACGGTTAGCCGTCCATAAATCAAGATAGGCGCTGCCATCGGAAGGATCACGGTGAACAAGACCTTCAATAGTGCGAAAGTATCTGAATACAGCCTGTACGACTTCTTCACCCACCTGATACCGTGCCGGGCCAATAGATGGGCCGATGCCAGCCAAAATATTGGAAGGCTTGCTGCCAAGTGTTTGCACCATCCCCCTCACGGTGGCCGCGGCGACACCCTGTACCGTGCCTCGCCATCCCGCATGCACAATCGCTATTACGCCTTCAACAGGATCGATCAGCAGTATGGGCGTACAATCTGCAAAACGCATCGTCAGCGGCATATCCAGTTGATTGGTGATCAGCGCGTCTGCCGCACCCAACCACCGGCGATTGCGTGCTGGGCGTTTTGCCAGTACCACTTCGGCACTATGAATTTGCCATACGCTGCACGCTCGCTCGCCGCGCACGTCGCACGCAGCATACATTCTTTCGTGGTTGATACGCACATTCTCAGAAGTATCCCCTACATTACCGCCCATATTCAAAGCGGCAAACGGGCTGTCACTCACGCCGCCAATTCGCGTAAACACGCCATGTTTTACAGGAAGCTGCTGCCATCCTTCAAATTGATAAAACACCAAACTATCACGCTCGACGCGATTCACGTTCACATTCCTGAAATCAACACGGCTAAACCCGGATTATAATCATGTCTGGCAGTGCGTTCGATAGCCATAATTTGCAGAGCGGCGGCTTCGTATGCGAAATTTTGATACTTTGTGTGGGCGATACGGCGCTATAATCATGTCAGCTTTGCACAATTTGTCTCATCACAGGGTCTCTTATGATCAAAAGCATAGATTGAGCCGGTATGGACAATAATTTTCTCACCCGCCGTTATGATCAGATATCTATCATGATCGTTGAAGATCACCCATTATTCCGGGATGGTCTCAATGCAGCCATGTCACTGGAAGATGATCTAGTTGTGATCGGCGCCTACGCGGACGGCGAAATTGCGCTGAATATGGCGCAGCAGTTTCGCCCGGATGTCGTGCTGGTAGATGTAAATCTGCCCTCGATGAATGGCCTTCAAGTGACCCGTCTGTTGAAAGCACAATCACCGGAAACTGCCGTAGTGGTATTGACCGCGTACCACGATTCTGAACAAGTACTGCATGCAATGCGCGCCGGCGCCTCTGCGTATTGCCCCAAAGATATCACCCCTACCGATCTCATGGAGATCATACGGGCTGCAGCTGCTGGTTATTACATCGTGGGCACTCAAAAATTAGACGGTGAGGCGCTGCAAAAGTGGATTAACCGCGGTGTTGAGGCCCTTTCCCCATACGTACTCGATCCTAATGAGCATTATTCTCCCCTCAGCCCACGTGAAATGGAAATCCTGCAATTTGTAACCAATGGAATGAGCAATAAAGAAATCGCCATTCAATTGCGAATCAGTCAGCAAACCGTCAAAAATCATATGACATCAATTTTGAAAAAATTGAATGTGCAGGATCGTACACAGGCTGCTGTTGCCTCACTCCGTCACGGATGGGTGCGCCTACAAATTGATCCTTCTGAACTACACCTGCCCGATATAGAAGATGACGAATAAGGGAGTCTTACCCAATGGATGCTTTCCGCGCAGACAGCCGCTCACGCGATGAATTAATTGAACTGGTCATGCAGGAAATGAAGCGCGTTCGCGAGAAGTTAACTGAGCTTAAGGTGCAGATTGACCAGACACAAATCGTGGTTGACCGTGAACAGCAGCGCAGCACCGATGTCATTACCGAACTGCGTTATATTCAAGATAATATAGACACCATGCCCCGTCAGGATATTCGTGCGAAGTATGACGATGCGCTAGATGTTCGCAATCGTCTTTCGACTATGCGCGGTCAACTTGAGAAATTCCAGAGTACCCGCGAACATTTAGAACGTGAGCAAAGCGTACTTTCAGGCGTACTCAACCGTCTACAGGGGATTGACGCGCTTCCGGCGAGCGGATCCGTCGAGGTTGAAGGCGCGGGGGGGAAAGGTGCGCTCAATATCGTTCGCATCATCACCGCGCAGGAGGAGGAACGCCAGCGCCTTGCCCGCCAGATGCATGATGGCCCGGCGCAGTCACTCACCAATTTCATCCTGCAAACCGAAATTTGCCAGCGCCTATTTGACCGCAATCCTCAGCGCGCCGCAGAGGAACTCGATAATCTCAAAAACGTCGCCAGCATCACTTTCCAGAAAGTGCGCGATTTCATTTTTGACCTGCGTCCTATGATGTTGGATGATCTTGGCGTCATCCCAACGGTTCGCCGCTATGTCGACTCCTACAAAGAGAAAAACGATATTGAAGTCCGGTTGGAAATTACGGGTGAGGAGCGCCGCCTGCAAACCCACCGCGAAGTGATGATATTTCGCAGCATTCAGGAATTGATGGGTCAGGCACGCGATTATGCCAACGCCTCAAAAATTGAAATCAAGCTGGATATGTCCGGCTCTCCCATCCGTATTCAAGTTGAAGATAATGGACGCGGTTTTAATGCTGAAGAGGCATTTACCGCCTCAGAGGAGCATGTTCAGGATCCGCGTATTCAGGCGTTAGGCACATTACGCGAACGTTTTGAGCTTGTTGGCGGAAAAGCCTCAATCATGAGTAATGAAACCGATAGCACCTCTGTCAGAATGGAACTACCAGACAGCGATTGAGACTATTGCCGATGCTTAATGGAACTGAATGCGAATATCTTAAGCATTCTTCGGGTCAAGCGTACTTTCTTCTTGTTTGACATTCGGTCTGCATCGCTTACACTAAATGAAGCAGTTGTAATCTAAATGTAAAAATTTCACTTACTGGCACTGCCGCTCATTCGACGGAGGCTATTTCATGAATCGAACCCGTTTGATGCTCCTTCTGCTTATCCTGATCCTGCTGATTGTTGTCGTGGTCGTGGTCGTGCTGCCGATGCTTAATCCGCCACCCGCACAAACTACCACAATTGACGCTTCAGGGACGCCGCAGCAGGTGGTTCAAGCACCGGAAGAAACACCACTTCCGACCGCGACGCCGCTGACCTTTATTGATATCGTGATCGCAACGCAAGAACTTTCGCGCGGAACAGTGATCCCGCCAAACGCGGTCACGCTGCGCCCCTTCCCTGAACAGTCGGTACCGTTCAATGCCATCACCAATCTCGAAGATGTGATCGGCAAAACAGCACGTACCGACATTTATCGGGAAGAGCCGCTGCTCTCTAGCATGGTGGTGGATAATTTCCAGAGTCTGGCGCGTGTGGGTTCAGACGCCGCAGCAATAATGCCCAGCGGTCTTGTGGGTATCGGCTTGCCAATGGATCGCCTGACCAGCGGTGGCTATGCCCTTCAAGATGGCGACCGTGTAGACCTGATCATCTCACTGCTGTTCGTTGATGTGGATGAAGTTTTCAATACCATCACGCCAAATCTACTGACTCTCTATACAATTCTTGAGGATGGTTCAATCGAACTTCAAGAAGGTATTGAAGGTCGTTTGGACAGCACGTCCATTGGGCCGGTGGTCGTGGGGCCGTCAGAACGCCAGCGTCCACGATTGGTTACCCAGATGACCATACAAGATGCTTTGGTGGTACACGTAGGTAACTTCCCGCCGGATGGCCGCTTCATCGGTGTTCCACCGACCCCAACGCCTGCACCGGTAGAAGAAGAAACGGGTGACGGCACACCTGTTCCACCAACCGCGACACCAGCTCGTCCGGATATTGTCTTCCTCGGCGTATCACCGCAGGACGCAGTTCTGCTCACGTGGTTCATTGAAGCCAAAGTTCCGGTTACGCTGGCGCTGCGCTCGGTAAATGATACAGCCCGTACACCGACAACCGATGTCTCGCTTGATTACATCATGTCCACATACGGCATTGATTTACCACCGAGAGCACCATTCTCGATTGAACCGGCCATTCGCAGCATCCGTCAGTTGCAATTGACCGACCAGATAACGTTCCAGGTCGGCGCACCGTAGCATGATAGGGGCAGGGCAAATGCCCTGCCCCTCACGTTTAAGCATAGGGTCATATAAAGGTATACACAGCTACATGGGTCGTTCATGATGATGAATAGAGGCGGTTCAAACGAGCGTGACATAATTAGCATCCTGCTCGTTGATGATATTCCTGAAACACGTGAAAACATCAAAAAGTTGTTGGCATTTGAAGATCATGAATTTAAGGTTGTTGGGTCTGTCGGTACAGGCCGCGACGCCATAAAATCTGCACTCGAATACCGCCCTGACATCATTATCATGGACATCAATATGCCTGATATGGATGGTATTCAGGCAACCAATGAGATCACAAAACTGGTTCCGGCATCTGCGGTAATTATGATGTCAGTGCAAACTGACGCTGATTATCTAAAAAAAGCGATGCAGGCCGGGGCGCGCTACTTCTTAAGTAAACCGGTATCCCCTGACGAACTTTACGGCACAATCCGCGAAGTATATAAGAACCATGCGCCGTTCAGGCAGCAGGCATACGCTATGGCTATGCCAATAGATGCGCCAGCCCGCAAAGCCGCGGTCTCGGAAGATGGCAGCGTCCGCGCTGGTCAGGTGGTTGTTGTATACAGCCCGCAAGGCGGCGCAGGGGTAACTACAATTGCAACGAATCTCGCCAGCGGATTGATGAAGAAGAATATTAAGGTACTGCTCATTGATGCAGATGTGCAGTTTGGTGATGTCGGTGTATTTCTGAAATTACAGTCGCAATCTACCCTAGTTGATCTGATCCCTAAAGTTGAGGATCTAGACACCGACTTTTTCGACAGCGTAGTTTCTACCCATGAAAGCGGGTTAAAAGTACTACTTGGCCCGATGCGACCGGAGTTTGCCGAAGAAGTAGAGTCAAATCCTACAGCTATCGCCCACATCATTGAGAAGATCGCCAGCGGCTATGACTTCATCGTTGTAGATACAGGCCGCCGGGTAGACGAACTTCTGCTTTCACTCACAGACATTGCCGATAAAGTCGTGCTTGTTTCGACGCCTACCCTTTCTGGCGTCAAAAACGCCAAGTTTGTACTCGATTTATTCGATAAGATGAGTTACGCGCCGGATAAAACCATTTTCGTTCTTAATCGCGTTGAGGATGAGCGCAGTCGTAATCGTGTTACGATTGCCAGCGATGCCATTGAACGCCATCTAAAACGGAAGATTGAAGCCAAAATTCCTGTAAATGAGGCTGTTATCCTCTCAGCAGTGAATCGGGGCGTACCCGTTGTTGCCAACCAGCGAGATCGAATGAAATCTCCCATCAAAGAGTTAATGGATCTGGCTGATTACATCTTCAACAAATTAATAGCAGATACGACCGATGAAGATGAAGATAAATCGTCACAGAACACACAGAAAAAGAGTGGTATTGGTCTGCGTCTTGGTAAAAGCTAATTGACGGAAATCTTGCTTGTGACATATCGTATGAATAAAGGACTCATTCCTTTCTAAAGGGAGAAACAACCCATGTCATTGCTAAACCGAATACAAAAGGGCGGCAGCGGGAATGGGGGCGATGCATCACCGAATCGCGGCGAAGGTGGTGACTCTGGTCAAGGTGAAGATCCTTCACGGCTAGCAGCAATGCGCTCAAGGCAGGCGGCAGTTGCGGGTCGCCCCGGAGTTCGCACTGATAACAGCTATATGGATCTGAAATCTCGCGTTCAGGGGCGTTTGCTGACCGAGATTGATCAATCCATGGACCTCTCCCGTAAGAATGAAGTGCGTGCCCACATTCAGGAACTCTTCAACGCCATCCTCGCCGAAGAAAGCATGGTGCTGGCGCGCGCTGAACGTGAGCGTTTATTCGAGCAAATTGTTGCCGAAATTCTAGGGTTTGGCCCACTTGAGCCGCTTCTGGCGGATGACAGCATCACTGAAATTATGGTCAACGGTCCCAAAAACATCTTCATTGAGCGTAAAGGCATTCTTTCTCGCGCCAACGTCAGCTTTGAAGATGATGATCACGTACTCCGCATTCTGGATCGTATCGTCGCTCCACTGGGCCGGCGCATTGATGAAAGTCAGCCAATGGTGGACGCCCGTTTGCCGGATGGTTCTCGTGTCAACGCCATCATTCGCCCGGTATCGCTGGTAGGCCCTACTGTCACTATTCGTAAATTCTTCAAGAAACCGCTTACTGTCGAAGATCTAATCCGCTTTGGTTCTATCACCAAAGAAATCGTTGAGTTCATGCGCGCCTGTATTATTTCACGCTTGAACTTTGTCGTCTCTGGCGGTACTGGTTCTGGAAAAACCACACTACTAAACGTACTTTCCAGCTTTATCCCGAACGATGAGCGCATTGTCACTATTGAAAATGCGGCTGAACTACAACTACGTCAGGAACATGTCGTTACGCTGGAAAGCCGGCCTCCGAATATTGAAGGCAAAGGTCAGATTACGATTCAAGACCTTGTCGTTAACTCTCTGCGTATGCGCCCAGATCGCATCGTAGTGGGTGAATGCCGCTCAGGTGAAGCTCTGGACATGCTTCAGGCCATGAACACTGGTCATGATGGCTCATTGACCACGCTGCACTCTAACAGCCCCCGCGATACCATCGCTCGTCTTGAAGTCATGTGCTTAATGGCCGGCATGGATTTGCCAATACGCGCTATTCGTGAACAAATTGCCAGCGCTGTAGATGGCGTTTGCCATCAGGAGCGTTTGCGCGATGGTACCCGTAAAGTCGTCAAGATCACCGAAGTACAGGGCATGGAAGGCGATATGATCACCATGTCCGATATTTTTGAGTATGAGCAAACTGGCGTCGAAGGCGGAAAAATCGTGGGCCGTATTCGCCCAACAGGAATTCGCCCTAAATTTACAGATCGCATCGAAGCCGCCGGTATCTATCTGCCGCCTTCCGTCTTTGGTGTTGGCCGCTCTTACTAGACAACTGGAGATTCGCGCGCTATGTCGGGACCTCAATTACTAGTCATTGGCATCGCAGTCGTCGCGGCTGTCATTATCATCCTGTGGGGCATCTACAGCGTTCGCACTGAGAAGGACATCATTGAGGAACGTCTTGGTCGCTACGAGGAAAATCAGCAGTTCACACTTGATCTGAGCGATGATGACGAGAGCAATGAAGAGTCGGGTCGAAGAAGCGTAATACGGGATCGGCTTGATAAAATTGTTGCCGATAAGCCCTTCGCTCAACGCTGGCGCACCGCGCTATCCCGCGCAGATCTGAAGCTAACTGTTGCTGAATATGCTGCTCTACATGTCATCAGCTTGTTCGCGTTTTTCTTCATTGGTTATTTTGTGCTCTTCGGTCAGCAAATTGTGATGGGTATTGTGGCAGGGTTTGTTGGCTTTTTCTTCCCACGTATCGTCGTTTCCCGGAAGATTCAATCACGCCTGATCAAGTTTGAGAACCAGCTTCCAGACACACTAGGTTTGTGGGTCAACGCCCTCCGTTCCGGTTACAGTGTTCTTCAATCTATGGAAGCAATTTCTCGCGATGCGCCAGAGCCAACCTCAGCCGAATTCAAGCGCGTCGTCCAGGAAGTGCAGCTTGGCATTGATCAGGAAGATGCGCTGGCACATATGCTCAATCGCGTTGAAAGTGATGACCTCGATCTGGTGATCACAGCCGTGAATATTCAACGTGAGGTCGGCGGTAATCTCGCAGAAATTCTGGATGTCATCAGCCACACTATTCGCGAACGTATCAAGTTAAAAGGGGAAATTCGCGTATTAACTGCGCAGGGGCGTATTACCGGCTATGTGATCAGCGGCCTCCCTATCCTCCTGGCGCTCTTCCTTTACACCATCAATCCCGATTATATGTCGAATCTATTCGAGAACCGATCCTGTGGTTGGCCCATGCTTGGCATCGGTTTGGCCTTAATCGGTATCGGTATGGCAATTATTCAGAAGATTGTCGATATCGAAATTTAGAGGCACATTACAATGAACCCTACGCTTGTACTGATTATTGCGGTTGTAGTGATGGTGATAGTGGTCGCGCTTGTCTATATTGGCATGCGCGATGATCGCGGGCGCGATCCGCTTCAGGAACGCCTTGCGCAATATGACGATAAAGAGCTGCCCTCATCGCTGGAAGAAATTGAGCTTTCACTTTCCTTCCGCGATCGTATTATCGTCCCGACAATGCGCAAAATTGCAGATATTACCACTAAGTTCACGCCGCAAAAGCAGATCGAAGAAACCCGACACAAACTTGAACTTGCAGGTATGACCATGGAACCGGGAGCGTTCTTTGGTATGCGTATCGCGCTTACGATCATTCTCACGCTGCTCGGTTTTATCATCTTCTTTCTGAATTCGCCTAATACAGCTAAAACGACTGCCCTACTCTACACGCTGGGGTTCGCTGCCCTTGGCTACTTTCTCCCACAGATGTGGCTTTCCAGCCGTATCTCCCGCCGGCAAAACAGTATCATCAAAGCGCTGCCAGATGCGCTCGACCTACTGGTCATCTGCGTTGAGGCAGGCCTCGGGTTTGATATGGCTATGGGTAAAGTTTATGAGAAATGGGATAATGACCTCTCCATTGCTTTCGGTCGCGTGCTGCGCGAAATTCAACTGGGGAAAATTCGCCGCGAAGCCCTGCGCGATATGGCACGCCGTATGGATGTGCCAGATGTCACCGCATTCGTTGCCGCGATCATTCAGGCAGATCAGCTCGGCGTGAGCATGTCAAAAATCTTGCGTGTACAATCCGACCAGATGCGCACAAAACGCCGCCAGCGGGCGCAGGAAAAGGCGCATCAGGCGCCGGTCAAGATGATGATCCCTATGGTATTTTTAATCTTCCCCTCAATCTGGATCGTCTTGCTTGGCCCTTCCCTGATCGTTCTCATGAATAGTCAGGAAGCCAACGCCGTATTCTAGGATAAGCCGATATCTCCATGGCGAATGATACTTTAGGAGAAGTCCGGCAAAATACCGGGCTTCTTTCATACCGCAAACCCCCACTCCACATGATTCGCCGCCTATGGTCCACAACGCTGGATTTGCTTTATCCCCCGCGTTGTGGCGTGTGCAATAGGATTGATACCCATTTATGCCCGCGTTGCGCTGCTTTGCTCGCAGAACATCAGCCAATCATCTATCAAAACACATCAGAATTTTTGTCGGCTGTATGCGCCACAGCCATTCATCAAGGGGCTGTTCGTGATGCTGTTTTAGCGCTGAAACAGGATAGCCACGAGTCGCTGGTTGCCGCACTAGGGGAAAGATTGCTATTTGCCTTTAAACAGCTTAGCTGGCCGGTGACCTGCATTGTTCCTGTGCCTCTCCATGCCGGTAGAATCCGTGAGCGCGGCTACAATCAATCTGCATTGTTAGCCAGCTATCTCGGAGCACTAACAGGACTACCCGTTATGCTGCGCGCGCTTTCGCGCGTTCGTGATACCGGCCATCAGGTTGGCCTGTCCGGCAATCAGCGCCGTATGAATGTGCAGAGTGCATTTATGGGCGATCCCTCGCTAATTAGCAATCACGAGGTATTATTAATAGACGATGTGTTTACCACCGGGGCAACGCTGCAAGCAAGTGCCGAAGCATTGCTGAAAGCCGGGGCAGCGCAGGCTTTTGGTCTCACAGT
Source organism: Anaerolineae bacterium (assembly GCA_014879665.1). Classification (GTDB taxonomy): domain Bacteria; phylum Chloroflexota; class Anaerolineae; order Aggregatilineales; family Phototrophicaceae; genus Flexifilum. Next base: position 12,351 of record JACSRP010000091.1, read on the forward strand.
TACGGCAGCAGCTTTATAGGTTTGTGCTGCAACCAGGAGCTTGATATGAACATCCAAATCTACAGTAATAATTTCCGCATCACTGATCAGATTGAAGCCTTCGCACACAAAAAGCTGGAAAAGCTGGATCGCTTTTTACCCAAAATAGCGGAAGTTCGGCTTGAGTTAGAGCGCGAGCATACCCGGCGCGGTGAAGATATCATCACCGCGCAAATAACAGTTCGTCATGAGCGCGGCGCCATTTTGCGTGCAGAGGAGCGCCATCCCGCAGATCCTCAAACAGCCATCAATCTTGCGATTGACAAAATGTACAAGCAGATTGCCCGCTTTAAGAGCAAACGTAATCCTAAAGGGCGGGAAAAGTTCAGCGCATCGCTTGAAGAATTGAGCCTTGCCGAAGCCTTACCGCTTGAGAATGCCAGCGCAGAAATCCGTTACGACGCCCTCGAAGATGCTGCTGAAACGCCGGCCGTTGTACGCCATAAAGAAGTTCTCTTAACGCCAATGAGCGAAGCAGAGGCGATAGAGCAAATGGAGCTTCTCGGGCATACTTTCTTCCTCTTTCAGGAAACCAGCACCGAAGACATCACCCTCCTTTACAGGCGGCGCGATGGCACCTACGGTATCTTAAAACCCAAAGTCCTATAACGACGTAAAGCGCGCGGGCGATCCTCTCAGGATCGCCCGCTGTTTTTTCAGGGTAAAGAACGGTTATTCCACATCTTTCGCAGCATCCCATACTTCTTAAACTCATACCAGCCCATCAACAGGCTTAAACGCAAACCATGAAGCCCGTCCCGGTAGCCATTCAGCGTCACAAAACGCCACCAGAACTGGCGCACCGGTTGCAAAATGTAATTCTGCGGTTTTGGGCGAATGTTTTGCTCATAAAGAATTTTCGCCTCAAACGCCGTGTAGCGCTGCTGCTTTTCAGTAAACTGCCGAACGTTGTCATAGTTGTAATGAATCAGTGGGCTTTCCAGCGTCCCTTCCATCCCATCGAGCATCACAACTTCATGGACACGTTTTGACGGATCGTAGCGCGCACTGCCAACTTTCAATAAACGGGTCTGGTAATCGGGATACCATCCAGCACCCAGCGTTAACTTTCCGAAGATGTAGTTATGCCTCGGTATCCGGTAGCCGGCATAACCTTCCCGCCTCAGATTTTCACGTGCCTCAGCCGCTAACGCCGGCGTGATACGTTCATCAGCATCAACAAACAACACCCAACCGCCGCTTACGCTGGACAAAGCCGCATTACGCTGCCGGGCATAATCCTCAAATACATTTTGTATCACCGCTGCGCCAGCCGCTTGAGCAATCTCTATAGTGCGATCTGTGCTAAAAGAATCGAAAACGATGATCGCATCCGCGCTGCTAGCGCTCTTGATACAATCGGCAATATGCTTTTCCTCGTTACGTGTGAGAATGACGACGGTCAATTCAGGCATTTTGTGCCAGTGCAATCACTTGTTGGTAAGCGTCGGCCATCGCATCAGCATCCTGACTAGCGCCATCTAAATTCCGCAGTTGGCGTCTCATCCCTAGCACAACCAACCGCTTCACCAGAAAAAACTTCCATGCTGAATAAAATTTTTGAAATAGCAGTAGGCGGCTTGTCCACAAGCGTACTACTGTTTGCGGGCGCACCTGTCCTGTACTTTGCCCGCTCAGGTGAATCACGTGCGCTTGAGGCACGCACAACACCTTATATCCAGACTGATAAATTCGCCATGCCCAGTCAATTTCCTCGCAGAACATGAAATAGCGTTCGTCAAAAATGCCGGTCGCTACAACGACATCACGGCGCAGCATCATGGTTGCCCCTAATACACAGTCCACGTCAAATGGCTGCCCCGCAGCGTATAATTCGCGGGGATAACGCCCGTTTAAACGGCTTTCATAGAATCTTCCCGGAATAGGAAACAGCTCTCCCCATAGCTGAAACAATCCCGGGAAGCCAAATGCGCTGTGTTGAAAACTGCCATCCCCAAAAGTGAGCCGCGCTCCGGCCAGCCCAAATTCCGGATCGCTCATCAATGTATCATATAGAGTGCGCGTTGCGCCCGGTTGAGTAATCGTATCTGGATTTAACAGATAAACTGCCTGTGGAAGCACCTGAAGGTCAGCCTGTCCGCTGTCGAAGCCAATTGCCCGCAGCGCCAGATTATTCGCCTTCACAAAGCCCAGATTTGTATTACTGGTAATCAGGTAGATATCCGGAAATGCGGTACTGATCGCCTCGGAGGTTCCATCTGATGAGGCATTGTCAACGACATAGATCGCGTAATTTAAGCCGCTGGTTTTCAGATCGTCAATCAGACTGTGCAGCGCCTGCAAGGTCAGCTCTCGTGTATTCCACGAAACGACGACCACCGCCAGATCAATCGCGGTCATGGCCTCGCAAGCGCCGCAAAATCAATTCCGGTACGTCCCAGCGTAGCTATCCAATCCTCAAGCGATTCAGCCTCAATCTCATTAATGGCATCAGCTGTGAGTAGGGTTTCTAGCCACGTTCCGGCATCAAGCTGGGGGAGAGAAGTCTGGATACTTTCGCGAATGCCAAGTGATACCTGCGCCGAGGCTACAAGAATGCCATACGGCACAACCATCGTGTCATCTAGCACCTCAATATTGCGACGTCGGCCCGGCTGTACATTCGCAAAATAAGCCGCGCTCAAACCCGCCGCCTGACAATCGCCCTGATCAACTGCTTCAAGCAGTGCATCCATCGTTTCGAAGTTGGTAACAGAGTCCAAATCAGTTGTCGGATCAACGCCATTCGCCTGCATTAATAACGAAGGCAGCAGCCATGTCATACGATCATCATATGAAATGCGGCAGAATGCCGAATCAGCCAGTTGACGCACACTGTTAATGCCAGAGTCAGCATTCACGATGATCTGTATGGTCTCGCCAATCCGTTCATCGCTGTCCCGTTCTAGCTGTAGCAGCGGATAACCGCAGTTCAGCGCGTTGGTCGCTGCATAAGCAAGGCCGTCAAGCCATGCCATCACGGGAATGCCCGAAGCAGTATTACAGATCTGGCGTATGATTTCCGCTGACGAATCTAGCAGTTCTGTTTCAACAACAAGGCCAAACTGTTCATTAAAAGCAGTTTGTAATGCGTCTATCGCGCTGCCTAAAGCCGTTGCGCGAACGCCCTCAGGTTCCACAAGTAACATCCGTATGGGGCTGTCTACTGAACCGGGAACTGGCGTTTCCGTCAGTGCAGGCAGCGGCGTCGAACGCGGCGTATAAGTCGCTGTCGGCTGTGAGGTTGGGCCACCCGTCCCACCCCGACGGCACCCGGATAACACCATTATCGAAAACAGCGCGAGTGATAGGCTAATGAATATATACTGCCGGCGAATAACACACCTTCCTTGGCAACATCCAGCGGCAAAACGCCAATATCCCAATCGTAACGGCATTTCGCTTGCTGAACAATTCAGGCCGTCTTAATTGTCACTTTGTTCTCCAGGTGGATCGACCAGCAGAATACTCCGTGGCCCCACATTGATATTCATCGTCGTCGTTCCCACATCCTCATGAATTAAGCCAGCCCAGCAGTTCTGCGGGTTACGTGCTTCAATTTCGCTCATCCGTACCGCGCCCCATACCACCGCGCGTGCGCCCGGCGGCAGATAGTAATACACGATATCTTCATTCAAAAGATCAGTAACTTGCATCAAATCGTCATCTGTACCTAGTCGCCAGCGCCACGGGTAATCGCTGGCCGCAGTATCGCAGTCAATGCCCACACGCCACGCCCCCGATTCGTCAGCCTCGCCAAATGCAGACGCCCGCTGCGTCCAATCGTACACGGTACCCGGCGGCGAACCATGGGTGCGAATCGGCGTTTCACTGTAATTTTCAACGGTCAGTTGAAAGACCAGCATATCGCCTACTCGCATAGTGATTGAATTTGCAGAAAGCCCTTCCGGATTCTGCGGCTGCGGAATCAGTTCTCCGCGATCATCGGCACTGGTGAAATAAGCATCATCATAAGCCGCTGCCTCAAAGATCACTGTCGCGCCGCTGGGTTGCGGCACAATTTGCGCTTGTGGCTTACCGCCATCTTGAATAGTAATTGTGGCTGTACGCTGCACCTGCTGCCCTGCCGCATCTTGAGCCAGTGCCACAAGCGTATATTCGCCATCGGCTGGCGGATCTGCGCCTAGATCAACGCCGCCATCATAGTCATACAAATGGCGCAGCGCCGGAAGATCCGGATTTAGACCCTCGATGCGTTCAGGAATAAAAATCGGCTCCATACCGTCGCGTATCAAATAAACCTGAAGCTCGGCAGATTTACTCAACCCAACGTTAATCGCCGTACGATCACTGATGCCGTCCTGATTCGGCGTAAAGTGCTGCGGGAATACGGTGAACTCAGGAATCTCAGGCAGTGCGCCCTCCCCATTCTCCAGCGTCAGCAGACCCGTCAGTTCCTGCAATTCGCCATCATCACCCACCGCTGATAAACGCCATGTATACGTACCATCAGGCATCAGGCGGCGCAGCACCTCTCCCTGTACCGTCTCACCTTCGTTGGTATACCCATCTACTACGCCGCTGAATAAAACGCTGTACTCGCCTGCGGTTCGCGGCTGATCCCGTCGGTAGTTGAATATCACCCCATCTTCACTCTCAAAGGTCAGTGAAATATTAGCATCGCGCGATAATTCATACGCGATCAAAGTAATATCATCATCACCATCAGCGTTGGGTGAAATGATGGCAGGTGCAAAGCTGGCAGCAAGCAGTAAAGGTTGTGGTGGTTTGACCAATACAAGCCCGATAATCACAACCACTACCAGTGCAGCCAGTGCCGCGCCAATTACCCATTTCCAAGACAGTTTCATGAACGCCCCTTCGCCACCACTGTTATCCCTGATGCATATTTCCGCATCGGGCAAAATTTCACTGAGATCTATCCACAACTCGCGTCATAAACAGCCGTCTGCGTGTGGAGTAGTTATCTACTAATCTTTACAGGTTAGTCTAAACAACCCCCCGACCAATCACCAGATGCAACCCGCAACTTTTACCATCTCTCTCCCTGCGGTAAAATGATGACTCCACTACGAAATAAAACTCGAGAAAGTAAACAGATTGTCAAGTTCTCCCGGATTTCATGAATTTCACGATATAGAAGAAGCCCAACCAGACAGCGAAGGCTACCTCGTACGCCCACTCCTCGCTTTGCGCGGGCTGGTCATGTACCCCTCTATTATTTCTCCGCTCCCACTAGATGCACCGGGCGCGTCGGAATCGGTATCTTCAGCGCTGCGTGCCCGTCAAACCCTGATTGCCGTCGCCTTACGCAATCCTGACTTTGACGGAACAACGCTGACGGTTGAAGATGTTTTCACTATCGGAGTTGAAACTGCGCCGGGGCGTATTCTGCATATGCCTGACGGTTCAGAAACCGCGCTGGGGCAAGGACGCAGGCGGGTTGAAATTACTTCTATCGAGCCTCACGCTGGCTATTGGCTGGCGCGCGTGCGAGTCATTGATGAGACTCCCGCAAAATCACGCAAGCTTCGCGCCACCATGCAAGTTATCTCCAACCTGTTCAAGAAAATGGCCGATCTTAATGAGAATATTCCCGATGAAGTACTGTTCTATATTCTGAATGCTGATACACCGGGGCAGCTTGCCGATCTGGTAATTGCAGCGCTCACACTTTCCTCCCATGACCGGCAGCGGTTGCTGGAAACATTCGATCCGGCAGCGCGGTTAGACGAAGTCGGCAAATTATTGGGCGAAGAACTCAATGTATTAGAACTGCGAGATGAAATTTCCGGGCAGCTTCAACAGGAAATGGATCGCACTCAGCGCGAGCTTTATTTGCGCGAGCAGTTACGCATCATTCAAGGTGAGTTGGGTGAAGACGACCCGTTTCAAGCCGAACTTACTGACGTTGCCTTACAAATCGAACAGGCCAGAATGCCTCCAGAAGTTCATAGCAAGGCGATGAAAGAGCTAGCCCGCCTGAATATGATGTCCCCGCTTGCGCCCGAAGTGGGTATCGTGCGCACTTATATTGACTGGTTAACAGGTATTCCTTGGTCAAATCAAACAGCCGATCAGTTGGATGTTAAAGTCGCCGCAGAAATTCTGGATCGCGAACATTATGGGCTGGCAAAGATCAAGAATCGCATTCTGGAGTACATCGCTGTGCTGCGACTTGCTGCGGATAAAATGCAAAGCCCGATCCTCTGCTTCGTCGGTCCCCCCGGTGTTGGCAAAACCTCTCTGGGCAAAAGTATTGCCGCCGCATTGGGACGCGAATTTGTGCGCGTCAGTTTAGGCGGCGTCCGCGATGAAGCTGAAATACGCGGGCATCGCCGCACCTATATCGGCGCCTTGCCGGGACGTATTATCCAGACCATGCGCCGCGCTGGCACCATCAATCCGGTGTTCATGCTCGATGAAATTGACAAATTGGGCACCGATTTTCGCGGAGACCCGGCATCCGCGCTGTTGGAAATACTAGATCCCGAACAAAACCATGCCTTTTCAGATCACTATCTGGAAGCACCTTACGATCTCTCGAAGGTATTGTTCATCACCACGGCCAATGATCTTGATCCTCTCCCCCCTGCTCTGCTGGATCGGCTAGAAGTGATCGAGTTCACCAGTTATACCGATGAAGAAAAGTTAGCTATCGCGCGCCGCTTTCTGATTCCCCGGGAATTGGAGGCAAATGGCGTCAGTAATCTTGGCCTCAAATTTGAAACCTCAGCGCTGAATACGCTGATTAATGAATATACCTATGAGGCAGGCGTCCGTAACCTTGACCGCGAACTAGCCAATATTGCCCGTAAAATCGCCCGTCAGGTGACCGAAGAAAAGCCGTTTCCCCGGCGCATCACGACTAAACAAGTCTACACGCTGCTTGGCCCCGCACCCTTTGATGAAATGCGCGCCAATGACATAGACAGCGTTGGGGTGGCAACTGGCCTTGCATGGACGCCATTCGGCGGGGATGTGCTCACCATCGAAGTTTCGGTCTTAGCAGGAAAAGGCACATTGCTGCTAACCGGTTCGCTGGGTGAAGTAATGCAAGAATCCGCGCAGGCAGCCTTAAGCTATATGCGAAATCGCGCCGAAGATTTTAATATCCCCAACGACGATTTCGATTACTTTGATATTCACGTACATGTTCCCGAAGGCGCTGTGCCCAAAGATGGCCCCTCAGCAGGCGTCACGTTAGCCGCAGCCATGATCTCCGCTTTCACTGAACGTAAAGTGCGCAGTGACCTTGCCATGACTGGCGAAATTACACTGCGCGGTAAAATACTACCAGTGGGAGGTATCAAGGAAAAAGTACTAGCAGCGCGGCGGATGCGCATCAAAAATGTGATTATCCCACGCCAGAACAAGCGTGACCTAGAAGAGCTTCCTAAGAGTGTCCTGCGCGAACTTCAAATTACGCTGGTGGATGATATGCAGCAGGTACTGGATGTCGCTTTAATGGAAATTCCATCAGAGCGACGGCTAGATAAGCTGCGTAAAGAGCGTGAGGAGAAGGAAGACAAAGACGAGGAATAAACTTGGATGGAAATCACCCCCGATGACATTGCCCGGCATATCAAAGCCGGGCGCAGCGTCACACTTGACTGGTTAGCTGAAGGCTCGTCGCTAGATACCATCGCCAGCGTACTGACTGGTATGGCAAATAATCAGGGCGGGCTGCTGCTGATCGGCGTGGTTGGCCCATCTCCAGCCATCATCGGCCTCAAAGACCCCGTTAATGTTGCGGATCGTGTCGTACAGGCGGCGCTGGCAGTTGAACCACGCCTGATCATTCCATATCCGCAAGTCGTCCGCCTGAATGATCGCCCGCTGGTAGCGGCCTATATTCCGCGCGGAATGCCCCATGTCTATGCCTATGATGGGCGTTTTTTAGTGCGTCAGGATACAGATACCCGGGCGCTCACCCCGCGCGATCTTCGCCGTATGTTTATCGAACGGGGCGACCTTAGTTTTGAAACTGAGGTCGCTGCACGCGCCAGCATTGACGATATGAATTGGGAAAAAGCTGCCAGCTACGCCCGGCAAATGGGTGTCGCCAGTGAAAGTAACGTCGAAAACACATTGATGCGCCGTGGTTGCCTCAATGAGCAGGGTGGTCGTATGCGCCCTACAAATGCCGGGTTGCTGCTGTTTGGCAAAGATCCGGGCCGCTTCATTCGCAGCGCCGAAATCACCGCAGCGCGCTTCATAGAAGACTCCATGACCGACCAGTTCATCAAGCAAGATATCGCTGGCACAATCCCCGATCAGCTGGAACGGATGGAAGCCTTTCTCCGCGATTACTTGCGCAAAGGCGTTTCGCTCAGCCAGAGTATGGCGCGCAGTGAACAATATGAAGTTCCGTTGGAAGCAGCCCGCGAACTGGTCGTAAATGCTGTCGCCCATCGTGATTACAGTATTGATGGGGACTGCGTACATGTGAACCTGTATCGCAACCGTATGGAAGTGATTAGCCCCGGCGGTTTGCCCGGCCCGATTACGCTGGACAACATGAAAGATGAACGCTTCTCACGTAATCCGGTCATTGTGCAGGTGCTTTCGGATATGCACTTTATCGAACGGTTAGGGTACGGGGTCAATCGCGTCTTTTCACTGATGCACGAGCGTAAATTGCGCGCGCCGCAGTTTGAAGATACGCCGGGCATGTTCAAAGCCGTACTTTATAACCAATATGAGCCGGTTTTGAGCGAGAACGATCATCAAGCCCCATCAGTTCCAGAATTTCAAGGGATGTACAAAGGGCAGGCAATTAACCCCCGGCAGGAATCGGCGCTGCATTTCTTGCGTACTGGCAATACTCGTATCACCAATAAAGACCTTCAGAC
>JACSRP010000250.1 GCA_014879665.1 Anaerolineae bacterium
TATGGGCGAGGGCATTGCGCTGAAGGGCTTAACCGTGATCGTGTTAGGCGGCATGGGGAATATCAAAGGGGCGGTGTTAGGCGGGTTCATCGTCGCCGCGATTGAGGTATTCAGCATCGCCTTTTTGCGCAGCAATTTCCGCGATGCCATCGTTTATCTGCTGTTATTCCTGATTCTGCTGGTTCGGCCTCAAGGCTTGATCGGCCAGAAAGAGCAGACGCGGGCATGAACTTTTTCAGCAGCATCGGCATCAGTGAACCTGTATTCCAGTTCATGTTGGTCAACGCCCTGCTGGGGTTGAGCGTTTACCTCACGCTGATCACGGGCATGTTTTCGCTGGCGAATGCCGGTTTCATGGCGATTGGCGCATTTACCGGCGCGATCTTGACGCAAACTTTCAATATGCCGCTGCTTGTAGGCGTGATTGGTGGGATGATCGCCGGTGGGCTGGTGGCAATTCCCGTTGGTCTGCCGGTGCTGCGCTTGCGCGATATTTACCTTGCGATTGCCACCATTGGCTTTGGGGAGATTATCCGCATCTCGCTGCTGAATGTTGATCAGGTGGCGTCGTCCATCGTTGGCGAGCGGGTGGTGATCACCGGCGGCGCGCTAGGCATCAAGCAAATTCCAAAAATGACCGAGACATGGCATTTGCTGCTTTTTCTGGCGATTGCCGTTTACTTCATCTGGCGATTGCAAAAATCGCGCTTTGGCCGCGCCATGGCTGCGGTAAAGCAGGATGAGCGCGCAGCAGCCAACATGGGCGTCAACGTAGTTTATGTCAAAAATGTGGTGTTCATCTTCAGCGCTGTGCTGGCTGCTGGCGCGGGCGTGATGAGCGCCCACCTCACGCGCATCATCAGCCCGTCGGATTTTGGATTCAATCAGGCTGTTGATATTCTGGCATTCGCAGTTTTAGGCGGCACGTCTATCGTATTCGGCCCTATTATCGGCGCGTTCCTCTTAACTGCACTGCCGGAAATACTGCGCTTCACCAACGAATACCGGGGCATCATCAACGGCGCTATTTTGCTGCTGGTGATCATTTATCTGCCGGGTGGGCTGGTCAATCCGGAAGGCTGGCGGCGCGCATGGCGTAGGTTTAGGCCACCCCCCTCTGATGAAGCGACGGTCAACACGGCATAATGTGATAAGATCGGGCTGAAACCATACAGGATATGGCCTATTTGTGCAGCACCCGCCCGACGGTGGACACCGGAAACCTATCCGGATATGTACGCCAAAATGAGCTTCAATGACGAAACTTAAGCCCCTGCTCGCAGCACTTCCACGCTGAAATCAACCTGCGCGCGGTTGCCAAAAGCATCGTAGACAACGGCCGTAAACTGCTGTGTGCCAGCGCGGTCAATGCCCACTGTCACACGGTACGGCCAGCTTTCATCAGCGCCTAAAGGCTGCCCATTCTGGAAAAATTCGACGCGGCTGATGGTGACATTATCTGCTGCCTGCGCTTCTAAGCTGATTTCAGAATCGCTAGGAAAACGGTAAACCCGTCCCGGCTCCGCGAGATTCAATGAGATGGTTGGCGCGATATTATCCACCGTTACCTGCACCGCGTCGCTTTCAAAGCGGTTGTCGTCCAGCGTCATCACCAGACGCAAGCTGTATAAACCCTCCAGCCCGGCGGTATTCCAGACGCCAATCGGCACGCCCGGCCTAAATTCTATCTGCCGCCCGCCGATGTCAATCCACTGTGTCGGGCTGAATCCCTGCCCATAGCTCAACTGGAAATATTGCAGTTGAGCGGCATCCAACTCCGCGTAAATTTCAACTTCCCCGCCAACGTAGCTGTAGGCTTCCGGCTGGATCAAGCGCACAGAGGTGAAAAGTTCCGGTACGCTTAAGGTGTCGTACTCCACCGGTTTCATTGGTAAATTATGTTCGCGCCACCAATCCATTGCTTCATCAGGCGGCACGAAATAGACGCGCTGAGCGACAAGCTCCGGCGCGGTGTTCACCGTCGCCAGCTGTCCGGTACGGTCATTTACATCCACCTGCTGCCAGTAAGTATCGGTCTGGCGCGGCTGCATACCATCACGGAAAATTTCCATATAGGCCGGGCAAACGCCGTTGGGCAGCAGCCCGCTGCGCTCGCAAACTGGTATCTCGATGATCCGATCCGGGTGTTCCAGCATCGAAAGTTCCCAGTTGGCCGCCGGAATTGCATCGCGGGTGGTGAGGTAGTCCATCACCCCGCGCCACACTGTCGCCGCAGCTTCGGTTGTCCACGGGGATAACGTCATCGGCTGGCGATCTTCGCGGTGCATGTTGACCACCGTCACCAGCTGCGGGGTATAGCCTATCGTCCAACTTTCGATATTATCCCCCGCCGGGCCGTTCACAATCGCCGCTGGGCGTCCAATTTCTAGCGGGCTGTTCTGGCTAAGCGTTTGCCAGCGGGTTTCAGAATCGGCATATACATCATTGATCACATAGGCCAGCGCATCTTCGAGCAGCGGCGTACAGGTATCCAGCGTATTACAGGTCGCGGCGTTTTCGTGGTCATACTGCCAGAGGATGTTACCCTCACGATCCTGAATCTTCATCACCGCGACTGGATCGCGACCACGAAAGCCGCGAGCTACCGGCGTGACTGAAACCCCGCGCATATCGCCGAGAGTCGCAAAGACCGAATAAGCATAGGCCAGATCCAGCGGCGCAACCCTGCCGCCGCGCTCTAAAAGCATCACATCATAGGTATTGTCGGCAAGGCTGTTCAGGCCGATCTGATGCGCCGTATTTAAGATACTGCCCATACCCTGCCGGTAAGCGATGTCGGTTGCCGGAGGCAGCAGCGCAGCGCCCATTGCCGAGCGTAAATTCATGACGCCGTAGAATTGGCCGTCAGGGTTGACGGGGGTGTAAATCAATCCTTCTTCAGCGCCGGGAAACGACAGTGGAATATCCAGCGCCATGGTGGCCGGGCTGGTCAGGCGGCGCGGGCTGACGAACGAATCGAGATATACGAACGGCTGCAGCGTCACGCCGGGCTGCGCATCTACAGATGCCGCCGCGCCCACCAGCGCGCGAATCTGGCCGGTTTGCGCGTCGAGGATCACAATCGAGCCGCTGTCCGGTGCAGATACCGTACCCTGCCCGGCAGTTTGTGGTAGGAAAGCCGCGCTCGTACACGTTGAACCATCCAGTGTTACCGTAGGCGCGGGCTGCCCGTTAAGCAGGGCGATCTGGGTTCGTAAAGCACATTCAGCCTGCAAATACAGGTCAACATCCAGCGTGGTGGTAATGGTCAGGCCGCCGCGCGCCACCAACTGCCGCCCCTCGTAGCCTAAATTGTTGAGGATTGTTTCCGCCTGACTGCGGGCATAGTTCATAAAATCAGGGGCAAGCTGCTGAACATAGCTGCGGCGTGAAATCGCAATTTGCTGACCGGCAGCGGTATTGAATTGTTCCTCGCTGATCCGCCCGGTTGAAAACAGCACCCGAAGCGTATCAAGGCCGCGCGCACGGGCAGCAGCTTCATCCTCAAACGGGTTGTACTGCGGCGCGTTGGGTATCGCCGTCAGCAGTGCGGCTTCCGCTAGCGTCATCTCTGCGGCGGGCTTGCCCAGATAGATCTGCGAGGCTGCCTCAATGCCATAAGCCTCGCTGCCAAAATATTCGGTGTTCAAATGCCATTCCAGCACCTCACGCGGCGAATAGAGGCGGTTGATCTCTGCGATCAGCGCAATTTCACGGCTGCGGGCGTCGTTTTCATCCCACGCATCCGCCGCCGGATTCAGCAGGTTTCGCACTAACCGCCCGGTAACGCTCATATCAGCGGGCAGCGTCTCAATCAACACATTCCGCCATAGATCACTGGCAGCGGTTAAGGGATTGAACCCTTCGGCTTGTAGAAAATCCGAGTCTTCCATCGCCAGCAGTGACTCACTCACGTATGAAGGCACAGATTCCAGTGTTACCCACGTGCGCCGATCTCCTAAGGGATCGTCAAAACTGTAAAGTAGATGCTCCCCAGAAATATCGAAGAAACGGGTCACCCCCTGTGAAGCTAAGGCATTTAAGCTGTCCCGCGGCGTGGGAATATCGCCAGTTGCCATCAGGTACATCACGGCAGCGCCAGCCACAGCACCGCCCATCGGTAGGATGAACAAAATGCCGAAAATAACACCGAAGAATGCCCACCAGAAGGTGCGGCGCGCGCCCTCGCCCTGTTTGCGCGATTTACGATTGCGGCGACGGAGAATCAATTGGGTGGATGAAACCATGAAGGTGGATGCAGTTATTCTGAATGCGATAATCCAGATTATACACGGAGGGTACTGGCTTAAAACAATAGCTGTAGGGTTATTGTCCAAAATCCCCGGCCCAGCGTAGGGGGGCATTCTTGAAGTTCACATTGGTGGCAGGGCATGGCTGCCAGCGCTGAAATTACTATTCACCTTCTAAACTGAAAATCAACCTTTCATGCTATAGTTTTGAGCATATGTTTGCT
>JACSRP010000149.1 GCA_014879665.1 Anaerolineae bacterium
GCCTTCGACAAGACCGGCACGATCACCAGCGGAATCTTCAGCGTGACCGATATTGTGCCGCTGAATGGGGCCAGCGCAGAGACGCTTTTACAGGTATCAGCCGCAGTTGAGCAGCACTCTAACCACCCATTAGCCGAGTCGGTGGTGCGGGCGGCACAAGAAAAACAGCTCCAGTTACCGGCGGCAAATGGGCTGGAAAATATTCCGGGCAAAGGCGTTCGCAGTTCGGTAAACGGGCAACCAGTACACATCGGCTCGCCCAAACTATTCGATCAAGCATCGGGTATCGCCCTGTCTCAGACCATCCTTTCTCAGGTGAGCGATCTCGAAAGCAAGGGGCGCACGGTGATGATCGTCGCGCACGGGCAAGAGCTGCTCGGCATCATCGGGCTGGCCGATACGCCGCGCCCCAAAATTGCACAGGTGATGCGCTCATTACGGTCACTGGGAATCGCGCATCTGGTCATGCTCACCGGCGATAATCAGAAAGTGGCCGCAGATATTGCCGCGCAAGTCGGCCTGACCGACGTGCAGGCAGAGCTGCTGCCAGAAGATAAGCTGACCACGATTCAGCAGTTGAAGCAGCAGTATCAGGCCATTGCGATGGTGGGCGACGGTGTGAATGACGCCCCCGCTCTCGCCAGCGCAACCGTCGGCATCGCCATGGGCGGCGCGGGCACAGCAGTCGCGCTGGAGACCGCAGATGTGGCGCTGATGGCCGACGATCTCGAAAAGCTGCCTTTCGCCGTTGGGCTTAGCCGCGCCAGCCGCAGTGTAATTCAGCAAAACCTGATCATCTCAATGGGCGTGATCATGCTGCTGATCCTGAGTTCGGTGCTAGGGTGGGTGGCGCTAGGTGTTGTGGTGCTGCTGCATGAGGGCAGTACGCTGGTGGTCGTGGGCAATGCCTTGCGCCTGCTGCGCTATGCTGGCGGCATGAAGCCCGCCACTGAAGGCTAAGCGATCTAACGAAGCTATCCATCTCTACGAAAAAGCGCCCCATCATCAGGGCGACTCCAATAAAAAAAGGGGGAGCGGCCAAAGCCACACCCCCTTCTTTATGTTTCGTTATACCCTGATCCGGTTTAGTATTCCGGCATCTGGGGGGCTGCGGGAGCAGGGTTCTTTTCCGGTAGGTCGGTGATCAGCACTTCAGTCGTCAAGATCATCGAAGCAATCGAAGCGGCATTTTCAACGGCGCCACGGGTAACCTTAGCGGGATCCGGAATGCCCATCTTGATCATGTCGCCATATTCGCCAGTAAGGACGTTGTAACCAATGTTGTGGTTCTTCTTTTCCTTCTGGGCGCGGCGCACTTCCTGAATAACGACTGCGCCATCCAGACCGGCATTGGCGGCAATCTTCTTCATCGGGGCTTCCAGCGCACGGCGAACAATCTGGATGCCGGTATTTTCATCTGGATCGCTTAGTTTCAGGCCGTCCAGCGCGCTCACAGCGTTGACCAGTGCGACGCCGCCGCCGGGGACGATACCTTCTTCAACCGCAGCACGGGTGGCGCTGAGGGCGTCTTCTACGCGGTGCTTCTTTTCCTTGAGTTCGGTTTCGGTAGCGGCACCCACACGGATGACAGCCACACCACCGCTCAGCTTGGCAAGGCGTTCTTGCAGCTTTTCGCGGTCATAATCGCTGGTACTGAGGTCAATTTCGCGGCGAATTTCTTCGATGCGCCCCTTGATAGCGCTTTCTTCTCCGGCGCCGTCAATAATCACAGTGTCATCCTTGGTCGAAGCCACTTTGGCAGCGCGACCGAGGTCTTGCAGGGTGACGGTTTCCAGCTTGCGGCCAGTCTCTTCGCTGATAACGGTGCCGCCGGTGAGGATGGCGATGTCACGCAGCATAGCCTTGCGGCGATCACCAAAGCCGGGGGCCTTGATGGCGAGAACGTTCAGCATGCCACGCAGTTTGTTCAGCACGAGAGTTGCCAGCGCTTCGCCGTCAACATCTTCAGCGATCAAGACGATATCGCGTTTGCCAATCTGAACCATCTTCTCGAGCAGAGGAACAATGTCCTGCGCTGCGCTGATCTTCTTCTCGTAGATCAAGATGTAGGGTTCGCTAATGCTGGCTTCCATGGATTCCGGGTTGGTGATGAAGTAGGGGCTGATATAGCCGCGATCAAACTGCATACCTTCAACGTATTCAGTTTCGAATTCGAGCCCCTTGCTCTCTTCAACTGTAACCACGCCATCCTTGCCAACTTTGTCCATCACTTCGGCAATCAGACCGCCGATTTCGCTGTCCTGAGCGGACACGCTGGCGACCTGCGCAATTTCATCTTTGGTGCTGATGGAGGTTGCCTGGCTCTTGAGGTTTTCGGCAATCTTATTCACGGCTTCCATAATGCCGCGCTTCAGCAGCATGGGGTTGGCGCCGGCAGCCACGTTCTTCAGGCCTTCATTGACGATAGCCTGCGCCAGCACAGTGGCGGTGGTGGTGCCGTCACCGGCAATATCGTTGGTCTTGGTGGCGGCTTCCTTTAGAAGCTGCGCGCCCATATTTTCATACGGGTTTTCCAGCTCAATTTCCTTAGCAACAGTCACACCGTCATGGGTTATGGTGGGCGCGCCAAACTTCTTGTCCAGCGCAACGTTACGACCCTTGGGGCCGAGGGTGGTTGCTACTGCTTCGGCCATCTTATCCACACCGCGCTGCAAATCGCGGCGTGCTTCATCACGGAACTGCAATTGTTTTGCCATGTTTCCATGTCTCCTTTAAGTCAGGTTGAATGATTTACGTAGCGTGAGTTACTGTAAAATACCGAGGATGTCTGTTTCTTTCATAATCAACAGCTTCTTACCCTCGATCTTGATTTCGGTGCCTGCGTACTTGGCAAACAACACTTTGTCGCCAGCCTTCACGTCCATGGGAATGCGATCACCGTCTTCGTCACGGCGGCCTTCACCAGCGGCAAGCACTGTGCCTTCTTGCGGTTTCTCTTTTGCGGTTTCGGGGATATAGATACCGCTGGCAGTCTTTTCTTCCTGCTCCAGTGGTTCAACAATGACGCGGTCACCCAAGGGGCGAATATTCATTTAAAGCCCTCCATCACCTGTAGGTCTGAACGGAAATTTAGCACTCTAACCATGCGAGTGCTAATCTGCTGTCAGTGTACAGCAAATTGGAGGGCGGCGTCAAGAGGATTTTAGCAGAGTTGGTGTTAGAGTGCTAATGCCATCTGGCCAATACTATCGCTAAAAAATAGGGCGGATTTTCAAGGCGTTTGTCCAAATTGCACGAATTTCGTAAATGAAGCTCACCCCAAAAGTCGAAACGGGTGTACAGTGTAGTTAACAAGATTAATCGGAGAGAGGGGGCCAATTTGGAAGTGTCTGAGGAAAAGCAATTAAATAGCCCTCGACTTCTGTCATGATGACAGACCACTACCCTTCTTAGGGCAGCAACAATGTTTTACATCAAAATGAAATCGCGCTCCACATGGAGCGCGATTTTTGTTTCAGGATCAAAGCCAGCTATTTTCGCGGCTTCTGCTGCGAAGTGCCGGTGGCATTTTGGGCGCGGTATGCATGCAGTTCGGCAACCCGTGTTTCGCTCATCGCCTCCAGCGTTTTGCGCCAATCGTCTCGATACTGATGCAGCGTCGAAGTGATCAATTCAGCAATCACCAGATTGCGAACCCATTTCTTATCTGCCGGAACGATATACCACGGGGCATGTTCAGAGCTGCACTGCTCCAGCGCATCTTCATAGGCTTTCTGGTACCCATCCCATAACAGCCGCTCACGCCAATCCGACGGGGATAATTTCCATGCTTTGGAAATGTCTTCTTCCCGTGCCAGCAGGCGTTCTGCTTGTTCATCTTTGGAGATGTGCAGAAAAAACTTCAAGATGATGGTGCCTTGAGCAGCGAGTAAGCTCTCGAAGGCATTGATCATCTCATAACGCGCGCGCCACGTTTCTTCTGGCACTAAATCATGCACGCGCACGATCAGCACATCCTCATAATGTGAGCGATTAAAAACGGTAATCATGCCGCGCGGAGGGGTAACTTTATGCACTCGCCACAGGAAATCATGAGCAAGTTCTTCGGGCGTTGGCGTTTTGAAAGACTCGACTCTACAGCCCTGCGGGTTTACGTCACCAAAAACATGGCGAATTGCGCCATCTTTACCGCTGGTATCCATCCCTTGCATAATGACCAGAACGCTATTTTTACCGGCAGCGTAAAGCTCTTCCTGAAGCGTGTCTAGTTCTGCTTTAAGCACTTCAAGGCGCGCTGCTGCATCGGCCTTCTTCAATGCGACGGTGGAGACTGGAGAAATGTCCTTCAGCTTGATTTTTGTGTCGGGCTTCACACGATACGAGTTGAAGTCAAAGGTCATGCGCTGTCTCCTGAGTATCGGCGCTGCGGAACTGGCTTGAACAAATATGGTGCTAAAAGCTCCCTGAGGTTATTCAGACTGCTATTCGGCTTTTGCCTGATCAGCCAGCGCTGTTTCCTCTTCATCCTCTTCGGTGGGCTGCCACACTTCTTTAGCGATATCTATATACAGCCGGCCATCAAGATGATCGGCTTCATGCTGAAACACCCGCGCTAACCAGCCTTTGGCCTTTATCTTGATCGGTTTACCAAAGCGATCCTGACCGCGAATGACGACTTGTTCATGCCGCTCTACCGTGCCGACCCAACCGGGGATGCTAAGGCAGCCTTCGATGCCTTCGACCATTTCTTTGCTGGTCTTCACAAACTCAGGGTTGGCGAACACGTAGAGTACCCCAGCATTATCGCCAAATTCCTTTTTGCCTTCTTCATCGTCAGGCAGGCGGGCAATGAAGACGCGCAGCGGGACGGCCACTTGCGGCGCGGCCAACCCAACGCCGGGGGCTTTTTCAAGCGTTTCCAGCATATCGTCAATCAACGTCTGAAATTTAGCGTCAAAACTGGTGACTTTACGCGCTCGCTTACGCAAGATCGGGTTATCAGGCTGGATGATGGGCAAATTCGCCATGCTTCTCGTCGCTTTCTACTGAATAACACACCTGCTAAAGCGGTTCAGCAGGCATAAATTATGTGCGATTATATCGCGTCATTATAACGGCGAATTCCTCTGTGAGGAGATCGGGTCAACACGGCTCAACCGGCGTTGACCATTCCGCTGAATGTCTGCTAAACTACAGGGGATGGGGCCGTGGTGGAATGGCAGACACGAAAGTCTTAAAAACTTTTGCCTTCACGGGCGTGTGGGTTCGAGTCCCACCGGCCTCATGTTAGAACAGTGGCGATGAGCCGCTGTTTTTTGATTCGATATGGTTAAGGGTATTTTCCCTTAAGCGCGGCATTATAGAAGCACAATGGGGCTTGGTGCGTTTCACACCTAGCGATAACCACGACATTATAGCCCCATTAGCCCTTTGATTGGAGATAGCTTTGAAACCTTTATTAAACAATAAAATCATTGATGATCCGCTGTCAAGTCACATCGAAAAAGAGTTCTATACTCAGGAACTCATCAGGAAACTATGTAAGGTATTAGTAGACAGCATATTCGCGAACCTTCCAATAGAAGGAAGCGAAGCAGCATTTTATGCACGGCAGATAGCAGAGCTTGTGACCTTAGAGCGGCAGATAGAATTTCACAGGCGGGCTGGAGATGTGCCCACAAGCGAGCTGCACAAATTTACACCACCTCCCGAAGATGTTATGAGCCGTCTCAACCTGACCCCCACGCAGTACCTAGTGGGAATAAAATTTGCGGCAGATCATGGCTTTCTTCCCGCCGTAATATTGGTCAAGCTGGACAACAAAGACAATAAAGTACAGTAAAATAGGCATTTAAGGCCGAACAAACGGGACTCAGCGCAGCATGCCTGTACTTTCACTTCAAGAGCTAGAACTTTACCGTCAGGAACTACACGCAGCCGGCCAAACGCTGGTTTTCACCAACGGGCATTTTGATCTGCTGCATGTCGGACATCTGGATTATCTGGAGAAGGCGCGTGAACTGGGCGACGCGCTGATTGTGGGCGTGAACAGCGATGTCAGCACACAGCGGTTAAAAGGTGAAGGCCGCCCATTGATTCCAGCAGATGAACGGGCGCGGTTGTTGGCTGCGCTGGAGCCGGTCAATATCGTGGTCATCTTCGAGGAAGATACGGCAATTAAGCTCATCGAGGCGCTTGAGCCTGAAATTTATGTCAAAGGCGGTGATTACGCGCCAGATCACGCCCATGCGGCCAAGCCGCTGCCAGAACGCCCCGCGGTAGAAGCTTACGGCGGAAAAGTGGTACTGATTGCGTATTTACCAGATCACAGCACTTCCGCCTTAATCCAGCGGATCAAGGAGCTACCGTAAGCGGTTTTCCGGCAACTCTCTTTCATTTTATGATAGAAAACTGTAACCTTTAGCCTATCGTCCATTCTCTATAGAAAGCCGCATTCACGATGTTGACGGTCTCTGACTGCTTGCAATTAGAAATCTTCTCAAATGCACGCATCGTCGCCGGGCATTCAGGGCTGTCCCGCCACGTGGCATGGGTGCATGTTACCGGCACGCAGGATGCAGCGGAATGGTTGAACGGCGGCGAGTTAGTCTTAACAACCCCACTTAATTTGCCTAAAACCCCCGAAGATGAAGCCATCTATATTCAGCAGGTGGCGGGCAAAGGAGCAGCAGCTCTCGCCATCGCCGTCGGGCGCTACTCAAAGCCAACCTCCGTAAAAATGCGAGCGGCGGCTGAAGCGCATCAATTTCCACTGATCGAAATTCCCTTCACCACGCGCTTCACAGATGTAGCGAAGGCGGTCAACCAGCAGATCACGGAAGCTAATGACACCCTATCACAGCGCGCGCTGGATATTAACCGGAAGTTAACCCAACTGGCACAGGGTCATCGTGATCTGCGCGATCTAGCATCTGTACTGGCGGGGCTGATCGGGCGGTCAATCAGCATTGAAAACAACTATTTCGAAGTACTCGCCAGCCATAGCGCCGGAGAGGGTGACGAAGCATGGCGCTATACGCTTCGCGAAGGCCGTACTAACCCTCAACTAATCACAGCGCTGGAAGAACAGGGCGTTCTGGCAGAAATTCACGACACGCTGCAATTGGCATACTTGCCGCAAATATCTGAATTCGGCCTAGAGATGGAGCGCGCCCTCGTGCCAATCGTGGCACACGGTAAAATCTATGGTTATCTCTGGGTTATCACTGATGATCGCCCGCTTGAAGCGCTAGAACACATGGCGATTGAGGGCAGCGCAGTAACTGCCGCGCTAATGCTGCTATATCAAGAGACGGCACTCAATACCGAAGCGATGCTAAACAACAAGCTAATTTCCCAGCTCATTCAACCTGACAATTTAGGGAATGCTGGGCATGATTCAGCACAGATTAGCCAGGCAAAGCACCACAGCCTGGACATGCCGACGTTGTTTTCCATGCTCTTGATTAAGATAAAAGATGGCAGTGATACAGAACTACTTTCACGCCTACATAGACAGGTGAGCCGCATAACCAGCAGCGTCAATGGTTTGCCGCTGGTTAAAGGGCAGTTAGCCGATCAGCTTGTGGTTATAGGTCTACAGAAAGATATTCAACCGCTTATCAAGCAGATTCACGATACCGTCAGCGATACGCTGCAAATCGTGATCAGCGGGGCAGTTCAAGGCGTCAAGGGGGCGCGGATAGCCTACCAACAATGTCAGGATGCCCTGTATATCGCCCGTAAATTACAAATTGAAAGCACTCTTATCTCGTTTACTGACCTCGGATATTTGCATACACTCTACATTGCTGGCAGTACGGCCTTAGAGACCAGCCCACATGTATCATTCCTGCGCCTGCTGCTGCAAGAACAAAGCGCAGATTTATTCCACACCCTAGAAACCTATGTAGATGAAGGCGGAAACGGGGTAAAAACCGCGGAAAGACTGGCAATTCACCGCAGTACCCTAAACTACCGACTCGCGCGCATTGCAGAAATTGGGAACGTAAATCTGAGCGATCCGGAGACGAGAATCAACCTGCAAATTGGGATCAAACTGCTGCGCTTGTTTGAAACAGCGTGAATTTAGAGCTGTAGACCCCCACCTCAACCTCACGGCCAAGGGGAGGGTCTAAGATGTCATTTGCTCAAAGTTGCGGGGCATTGACCATCAACGTTGATCAAGCACCTGCCACTGCCTCTGCGGTGGCTTCCACTGAGTCTCCAGCGACGGCGACAAACTCAATGGTCAACAGCACTTCTTCTTCAACATCGGCAACATTCGGCGCATTCGGAATCGTTAGCTCATACATACTGCGCGTTATCGTCGTCTGCGCTGAGCCTTCAATCCGATCCTCTGAAACTGCGGTCACGGTCACATCAAAGGTCACAGCCTGAGTAATTGCTCTGATGGCCAGATCGCCCGTCACTTGAAAACTAAAGGGTTCACCTATCGTCACGCTTTCAGGCATGCCGGTTATTTCTCCGGGGATGAAGCGAACGAACTCAAATTCATCCTGCGCCGACTGCAAAACCTGGCCGCGAATAGCCCGGTCACGCATACTGCTATCGGTCTCCAATGTCCGCACGTTGACTTCGATAGTCCCCATTTGCGATTCAGTAGGAGAGGTGGGATTTACGCTAATCTGGCCGGCAACTTGATCGGTGGTGCCGACAACCGTTTTAGGCTGTCCCATCAATACTTCATCAAGCTCAAAGCTCACCAGCGATTCTTCAGGCACAATTGTGAATACCGTTGCGCCTTCGGTCACATCTACCGCCTCCGCAGTCAGCGGCGTGCTGGCTTCGCCACTTCCACCTGAAACATAAACATAGAGAAACCCGGCTGCGGCAGCCAATGCAACCGCGGCTACAATACCAATTATGATCTTTACCGTGCGCGACATATGCTCTCCCCAATGTGTGACGGCAGTACATTTGCGATTTGAATAGCGTAGAAATTTCAGCGGCGTTTGTCTACAGTGATTACACAAAATTTACAATTGCCGTTAATATGTTCCGAGTTCCAGTTATCAAATGCTCATAAATTAATAGTGGTTGAATGAAACGATGAAAGAAACCCAGGCACTTATTCAGCGGGTTCGGCGGGCAAACAGCACCCACCAGCGGCTAGATTTATCCGTAGACTCATCTCTGTTGACCTTGAAAGCGGGGCAGGCGCTGCTTTATCGCCCTGACGGCGATACCTTGCAACCGTATCTGCGCGATTTATGGTTCCCGGTTGATATTGACAAAGATACCCTGACCATTGAACGCCCGATCAGCGAGCATTATGAGCCGGGCAGCGTGATCTATCTCACCGGATTAATCGGGAAGCCATTCCGCTTCCGCCGCACTTTACGCAACGTGCTGCTAGTGGCACACGATACCGCGCCCACGCCCCTGCTGATGCCGGTAAACCCGCTGATCAGAAATCAGGTCAGCGTGACGCTGCTGCTTTTAGGGGATGCATCGGCCTATGAAACCGATCACCTGCCGCCAGAAGTGGAGATCATTCACGGCGATGGCGATTTCCAGTGGCCGGCGCGGGTAACGACGGTTGGATGGGCGGATCAAGTCTTCATCACGGTTGCGCCAGAAGCCGAAATAGAAAGCTTCCGGCGCATCTGGCAGCTGTTTACTGAACTACGTCACGATATTCCCCCCAGCTATCTGTTCGGCGTCTTTCGTCCGCCTTTTCCATGTGGCGTAGGCGCCTGTGATGCCTGTCTGGTGGGTACTGGCAAAGGTGCGGTTAGGGTCTGTGTTGAAGGGCCGGCGCTGGATTTGACAGAATTAAAACTTCAATAGAATTTCCGAGAAATAGGCGTCACAGCGCGTCTGAAGAAATGACCAACGTTTGGAATAGGCAAGGATATAACATGACAGAGACTGCAACGCTTGCTGGAGGCTGCTTCTGGTGCTTAGAGGCTGTCTTCGATGACTTGAAGGGCGTGACCGATGTCGTGAGCGGCTATACCGGCGGCAGCATGGCAAATCCAACCTACGAGGCGGTTTGCAGCGGGCGCACAGGACACGCTGAAGTGATACAGATTCAGTATGACCCCTCCGTCATCAGCTTCAATGATTTACTGCATGTATTCTTCACCATTCATGACCCGACCACGCTAAACCGTCAGGGTGCGGATGTAGGTACGCAGTATCGCAGCGCGATCTACTACCACACACCGGAACAAAAGCAGATTGCACAGGAAACCATCGCAGAGATCAGCGCCGAGCATATCTGGCAGAATCCTATCGTCACCGAAATGACGCCGCTGGATACTTTCTATCCAGCAGAAGACTATCATCAGGAATACTACGCAAACCACCCGAACGCAGGCTATTGTCAGGTGGTCATCGCGCCGAAGGTGGCGAAATTCCGGCAGAAATATTACCAGCAGCTCAAGGCGTAAGCGGAATTATTTATTCTGTTTTGCGCCCACCTCAGCCACAAAATCGCCTGCTGAAGACTGCCTTTCAGCGGGCGATTTTCTTAATGCGCGCAGGATGGCCTGCGCGGTTTCAACCGGAATTTCCGGTTTGATCTCGCGCGGATCGGGCGGCGACTGCTGCAAGTGAGCATATAACTGCTGTCCGGGATTCGCGCCCAGAAATGGCAGTTTGCCGGTTAGCATCTGATAGGCAATCACGCCCAACGCATAAATATCAGCCCCTTTATCCACCTCACCCGCATGCAAAATCTGTTCTGGCGCAATATAATCTACCGTGCCTAACATCCCAGAATGGGTGATGCCAGTGACGCCCTCCATAACTTTAGCGATGCCAAAATCCATCAATACTGCCCTCCCCGCGCTATCCTCCCCGGGCTGCATCAGCACAATATTGGAGGGTTTCACATCACGGTGAACCAACCCGCGTGAATGGGCCGCATCCAGCGCAGCGGCAATATCGCGAAGAATCGGCAGCGCGGCATCCAGCGTTAATGGAGATGCGCGCAGTTCATGGCTCAACAGTTCACCGTCCAGAAACTCCATCGCCATATAAAACTGACCGTCAAATTCACCATAGTCATAGACCGTAACAATATTCGGATGGCGAATACCGGCGATGATGCGTGCCTCCCGCCCAAAACGGGTCTTCATCTCCGCTTCCTGCGCCGATTCCGGAGACAGCACCTTGATGGCAACTTCACGATCAAGCGCAGTATGCACGCCGTGATAGACCTCGCCCATGCCCCCACGCCCGATCACGTTATCCACCAGATACGGGCCAATTTGCTTTCCGCTTAAGCGCCCTGGATGCCGCCCCGTCGCCCGCGCAGGTATCGTGGTAGCTTTGCTTGAACCTGCCCGGCCTGCAAAAAAGCGCACATCCATAAACCGCTGAATACGGCGGCGCGTTGGCGCAAACAAAGCTACCACCACTGCCGTCGCAATGATCGCCGCAGTTGTGCTTTGCGAGCCGTCCAATATCGCCTCTAACAGCGCCTTCAACAAAAACAGCGTTGCTGTGAACGCTGCCGCTAGCACAGCCGTGAGCAAGCCATAGACCAACCCACGATTGATGAAGAGGTTGATGTCATAAAGCCGGTAGCGAAGGATCGAAAAAGCGATGCTCAAAGGGATCGCAAGGAAACCAAGCAGATACAGCGTTTCCCCGACCAAAGTTCGCGCCATGCGAATGATAGTCGGGCTTTCTGCCAAAGGGAACAAAAGCACCGAGGTATACCAGAGAATCAATGCAAAAATACCTGCGGCAAAACCTAACATCACCCATTTGGTTTGCTGGCGACCGGCTTTATCCGCGTAACGGCGAAAACGGTAAGCCTGCGCATAAACCGCGATCAGCAAGAAGAAGGCGTAAAGTGCCAGCGTGGTCGGCAGAATCCGTCGCTGGCCTTCAACATACACGAACAACCCCTCATGAGTCGGGAATTGCAGAGCCACAACCGCGACCCACGCTACCGCCGCAAAGCGCGTCCAGCGGGGTACAAACTGCCCATCAGGGAAGGTGTAGATGAGGATGGGCGCGCCGCCAAAACCGATTATCAGCACCAGACGCGATAAGGTGTAGAGAATCGGGCTAATATCTACAAAAACCAGCCGGTAGGCGGCAAAGAAGGAGGAAGCAAAAGCGATCATCACCGTTGAAGCGAAGATCGCCGGGCCGGAATCGCTGCGCCGCCAAAAAATGATCGCACCGATCATGATGAAAGCCGCCGCAAAGATGATTTCCCGCCCCGCAACCAGCAGAGCGTAAACAGCAGCTATGAGGCCGACTTCATCGAGTTGAGTCTGAATTTCAGGGGCAGGATGCAGCAACAGATTCACACGAGCGGGGATGGCCACCACGAATAATGTGACCGACAGTATCATCACAGCCACCCACAACATGCGCGCAGTCAGCAGCATTCGCCCCTGCAAGGGCTTGCTAATCACCGTGCGCTGGCTATCTTCAGGTGAAGTCACCCTAACCGTCGGGGCATCGCTCTTCGGGATCGACTCTTTTTGCATGGGATGCCAGTTCTGAATCCTGTGCTAATCGCAGTGTCATCAAGCGCAAATCACCCGTGTCGCTTGCCATGCCAATCAATTCGATGATAGCAGCAAAACCGGCGCCATCCCAAACGGTTTGATCAAAGCGGCAGCAGCTATCATGCCCTTAGCAGATGCAGCCCCTCATGCGTCACATCGAACAGTCGGCGCGGTTAGTTCATTTGTGGGGGTACCCGAGCCTCTCCACCGCAGCAGCAGTCGTGAAATCGCTTCCGGTTAGCTGGCTTCCGGCGTCGTGCGTTGTAAAACGGAGCGTTACTTTTTTCCAGCCTATGTTCATATCAGGATGGTGATTTAGTCCCTCGCAAACGATCCCGACCGCAGTCGCAAAGGCCAGTCCCGCCACGTAAGACTCCAACTGAAATTCTTTTTGGATGGCATCACCCTCACGCACCCATCCACTAAGTTCCTGAAGCTGTCGTTGAATTTCGGTTTCGGTTAATGGTGTTGAAGGCATCATCTAGTTCCTTAGTCTATTTAACCTGCGTCTCAGTATAGATAGCACTCTAAACTTTCATCCCGTTAAACGGGGTTGGCGGGGCGCGAGGGTCTGCACGGTAATTTTATCCGCTCAAAACGCTGTCCAAAACCGAGATCACTTACGCCCCGTTTCTAAACGATAACGCTGTACAGGTTTTCTACGGCATCACCACAGGTAACATGGAACAGTCGCCGGATACCTGTGCAGTGCTGCCAAAGGCGCTGGTTTCAATCCACGCATTGGCATAGTTAGTTTTCCACCATGAATTATCGGCCAATCGGCCAACAGGAACCAGTTGATAGCCCGCCTGCACCTGATCCTGAATGAAATCCGGAATTGCATTCGGAGTCGTATACACCAGTTGAGCGCCGGTCATGGTGATCAGGCACGGACCGGCAGGTGTCGAAGACGGCGGCACCGGGGTATTGGTCGGCGGTGCAGGAGTATTCGTGGGCGCGGGCGTATTCGTTGGCGGCACCGGCGTTGGCTGTGGAATTACTGCGGGCGGATTCACGACCGGCACGTCCGCGCAGTGACCGCTGGCATTGACCACCGACAGGGCGACCCAACCATTCAGATTGTTGTAGCTAATATTATAGAAACTGCCATCGGGCGAAATGCCCAGCACTTCAGCAGATGCGCCGCCGGGCAGCGCGCCGATCAGCAGCGCACCCACGCTGGCCGATTGGCGGATATTGGCGCCGCCAGAATTAGGGATAACGGTGCAGACATCGCTAGCTGGCGTTTCTACTGGCGTTTGCGCTGTTGGCAGCGCTTGCGTACTGCAATCACCTGCGCTGACTGCCGTGAAACATACGGTGAATGGCAGCAGCGTAGTGCTAGCATCGTGGGTTATCTCAAGTTGAAACGTAGTTGCGACCGCCGGTAAACGGAAGCGACCGCCAAGCATTGAAGCGTCTATACTGCCGACAATAGCCCCGCTTGCCATATCTACCAGACGCGCGTTCGGACCGCTCGCTTCTAGCCCACTGTCAACATACAGATATGAAGGCTCAAGCAGCGCGAAAAAGCTGTACAACGCCAGCGGCGACTGTACAGTCACTTCATCGGACACAGCCATTCCGGAAGTCAGCGACGTAATCGTTGCCGGCGTTTCGCTCTGAACGATCAGAATAACCATGCCGGGTTCAGTGCCAGCGACACCAACTTCAACCAGATAGGAGCCTGCATTTAGAAAAGTGGTCAAATTGACAATGAGCGCGCCTTCGTTATTAGGCTGTGAGGCCACCAGCGCGCCATCTTGGTAAATAGCGATGCGCGGGCTGGCGCTGTCTCCGATAGCCTGTAAGGTTACAGCCAGCGGGGCAGCTAATTCATAGGTGTAACTCACGGTTACTTCAGGCGATGCGACATAGCTTATAGCAGGCTGGCCAATTCGCAGCGCGTCGGTAGACGTTTCCTGCGCCGCCAGCGCGCCGGTGAAACCAAGCGTTAATGCGAGACAGATAACTGCAAGCCAGTATTTTCCCTTAAACACGATAAATGCCCCCAATATATAATTCTCTGCGATGTGTGAAGTTCTATTCTACGCACAATTCCTCAGACTGTCCTGTATAAGAGGCATAAAAAATTCAAGCATGCCGTTTTTCATTACCCATCATGCTGCATTTCGTTTATACTTAACCACTCGAACAAAATTAAACGATTGAAAGGTTTCGAATATGACCGATATCGCCGCCCCCGATGCCCCAACCACTGGTGCTGAAAATGTAGTCTGGGATCTTTCTATCCTTTATGCTGGCATTGATGATCCCGCCATTGAATCCGATATTGAAAAATCGCTGGCATTGGCTGAAGCCTTCGCCCAAAAATATCGCGGGCGCGTCAAAGACCTGACTGCGGCGGAGCTTGCCGAAGCGGCGGAAGAACAGGATGCCGTTTACGACCTCGCCATCCATCTAAGCAACTATGCCTCGCTGCTCTATTCCACCGATACCACCGATCAACAGTATGGCGCTCTACTGCAAAAAACCGAAGAATTCTTCTCAGAATTGAGCCAGAAAATTCTATTTTTTGGGCTGGAGTGGAAAGCCGTTGCTGAGGATACGGCAAAAGCGCGCCTGAATGACCCCGAAATTGCCATTTATGCTCATGCTTTTGAGAGCGATTTGCGCTATAAGCCCTATACCCTGAGCGAACCCGAAGAACAAATTCTGGTGGATAAAGCCGTCACCGGGCGCAACGCATGGGCGCGGTTGTTCACTCAGATCACCAGTTCGATGCGCTTTGACTATCGCGGCGAAAAACTGAATCAATCCCAAATTTTCAAGCTGGGTTACGACACAGATCGCTCTGTCCGGTTAGATGCGGCGAACGCCATCACCACCACGCTCAATGAAAACAGCATGCAAACCACGTTCATTTTCAATGTACTGGCCGCCGACAAAGCCAGCGAAGATAAACGCCGCGGCTATCCTTCGTGGATTTCATCGCGCAATCTTTCCAATAAGGCGCCGGATGCTGTCGTAGAGGCGCTGGTTCAAGCGATCACCGCAAATTACGATATTGTTCAACGCCATTATCGCCTGAAGCAAACCCTGCTAGGGCTAGACGGCCTGTACGAATATGACCGTTACGCCCCGCTGCCTATCGCCGCCGGCGGGCGCGATTATGCGTGGTCAGAAGCCCGCGATATTGTCATCAAAGCATACGGCGCGTTCAGCAGTAAGCTGGGCGAAGTTGTTGAGCGCTTCTTCAATGAAAACTGGATTCACGCGGCGCTGCTGCCAAACAAACGCGGAGGCGCATTCGCTTCTCCCAGCACCCCCTCTACGCATCCATTCGTTTTCCTGAACTACACCGGCAAAGGCCGCGATGTTTCGACTCTGGCGCATGAACTTGGCCACGGCGTGCACATGTATCTTTCGGGCGAGAAGCAGCCGATTTCGTACTACTATACGCCTTTGACTACAGCGGAAATGGCCTCGGTATTCGGGGAAATGCTGGTCTTTGACGACCTGCTGAATGCTGAACCCGATCCTGCAGCCCGCCTGTCCATGCAGGCCAACAAACTCGAAGACAGCTTCGCCACGGTGTTCCGGCAAACCTCAATGAACCGTTTTGAGCACAGCTACCATACCGCGCGTCGCACGGAAGGCGAGCTTTCGACGGCGCGGCTAAACGAAATCTGGCTGGAAACCCAGCGGGCGATGTTTGGCGACAGCGTCACCCTTCGTGAAGAATACGGCATCTGGTGGAGCTATATCCCCCACTTCTTACACACTCCCGGCTATGTTTACGCCTATTCCTTTGGCGAACTGCTGGTACTAGCGCTGTTTAGCCTGTATCAAAAGCGCGGCGCTGAATTTGTGCCGCAATATCTGGAAGTGTTGGGCGCTGGCGACAGCGATTATCCGGAGAACATTCTGGCAAAAGCCGGCGTAAATCTCTCAGACCCCAATTTCTGGAACGAAGGCTTGCAGCTTTTGAGCGCGCAGGTTGACCGTGAAGAGGCACTGGCGAAGGAAGTATTCCCCGATAAATTCTAGGCCGACCCGGTCATACCAATAAAAGGGGACGCGTGAATCAACTCGTCCCCTTTTATTTTGAGACATTCCTAGCACCCTGAGTTCCGGATAAGAATTTAACGATTTAGACCCCACCCGCCGCACCGTGCAGCAGGGACAAGGCATGCCTTGTTCAAAATTACCACCTGCCCAAAACAGAGGTTATCCCCCTGAACCTTCCAGCCTTGCGTTATACTGCTTACGTGATCTATGACTCATGCGAAATGACTCTTATGCGCTTGAAAATCCCAGCCCTTTTAACAGGTTTTGCCCTACTGGCGGCGGCATGTTCGGGCAGCACCCCGGCGGCCTCTCCCGTCCCCAATGTGCCGCCCACTGAAGCAGCAGCTTCTCCCTCAGCCACGCCGCTGCCACCGACGACAATTGATTTTGCCGGCTTGCATGAATCGATCACCGGCGCGGGGCTGCCGCGTCTAGGCTATGATAACGCGCCGGTAACTGTGGCGCTCTATCTGGCGCTGGATGATCCTGAATCGGCACAATTTGCAGCCGCATCACTGCCCGCGCTGGTGGATCGCGCAAGAGGGGCGGAAATTTTGATCACGACGCTGCCACTGCTGCGCGGTACTGGCTCTACTGATGCGCGCGGGGCTGCCCGGGCCGCCTTATGCGCCGCCGAACAAAATGCCTTTTACCCCTATTTCGCCCAACTCATGAGCTGGTACACAGAATATGGCGATGCTGCCTACCCCGGCTCGCGGTTGGTAGATGGCATCAGGACATCAGGCATTGATCAGAACTTATGGAACCAGTGTATGGCCTCAAGTCGCCCCGATCTGGCGTTGGATGAAGCCGCGCGCTTACATGCCGCCCTCCCCTATGAAGGCGAAGTTCCGCTGGCGATCATTGACAGTCAGCGATCGTTATTGGACGCAGAATCGCTCAATTTCACCATTGACCTCGCTATCACCGCGTTCAATGAAAGCTTGAACAGCGCGTTGAACGCGGCGACGCCAGAAGTGACCGAAGTAGTCATCAATGTTGACCCGCTGACCGGCGAAGGGGTCTCCCCGCCGTTCGGCATCACTCTGCCAGAGGACTGGCGCGTGGCTTATGACACGCTGCTGGTCAGCGATCTAGATGCGACCCGCACTATTCCTGTCGCCATATACAGCGGGCCGATCACCGGCGGCGCAGGCAGCATCGTGCTGCTGTGGGCGTTTCCAAACGTTGTCGCAACCACCGGCGCGGCCACGCTGACCACAGATTTATGGCTGGATGGTCTGCGCCTGCTGCGGTTGGCAGTACTCGAAGATGGTTGTAATGTTGGCACCGACCTACGCCGTGATTACAGCATCGGCGGGTTGGCCGCCGTCGGCACCTCGTTCGCGGCGGTGGACTGCCCGCAAACGCCGGATACGCGGGGCTGGTTCGCCGGAATTAACCAGTTCGGGCTGAATTACGTCTTCTTCATGTATGCCGACCCCATCGAAGCGATGGATACCGGCGAAGATGATCTGCAAGCTGTTCTCGATAGCATCATCTTCCAGAATATTCCAATGGCCAGCCCCACGCCCGAAACGACCGCTCAGGCGGATTCATGACTCGAAGTTTCGTCATTATCGGCGGCGGCATCGGCGGGCTTAGTGCCGCCATACGCTTAGCGGCAGCGGAGCATCCGGTCACAGTCATTGAGCAGTATCAGACCATTGGCGGCAAGGTGAGCGAAATTGCCGCCAATGGTTTCCGCTGGGATACTGGCCCCTCCGTGATCAGCATGCGCCCTGTCATTGACGAGCTTTTCCAGTATGCAGGCAAAAGTACGCGCGATTATCTGTCGCTGCTGCCCGTCGATCCACTCGCCCGTTATTTCTGGGCTGACGGATCACCGTTCGATGCTTCGCGCATGCCCCATCTGATGCTTCAGCGGCTGCGCGAGTTCGTAGGCGACGATGACGCACGGGGCTACATGCACTACTTACAGTATGCCAGAGGCATTCACGATATCCTCAGCCCTGCTTATATCTACGACGATCCACCGCCGGTCTGGCCGGCTGCGAAAACCCCGCTGCCCGAAACTTCAGCGGTTGATCCCCTGCGTACAATGGCCGAAGCCATAGACAGCTTTGTGGCGTCGCCAAAGCTGCGGCAAATGCTGAAACGTTATGCGACCTATGTCGGCGCAAGTCCTTATTCTGCGCCGGATGCACTCAATATGATCGCCCACATCGCACTTTCTGGAGGAGTCTGGTATCCGCAAGGCGGAGTCTATTCTGTTGCCCGTGCCTTAGAACGGTTAGCGGCAGAGCTAGGCGTAACGGTGATCACTGGATGCCGTGTTGATGAAATTAAGATTAAAAATCATCGGGTGATAGGGCTGCTGGCAAATGGCGAATTTTTCCCCGCAGATGCGGTCATCGCCAATATTGACGCGGAGACGGTCTACCAGAATTTGCTGCCGCAAGTCCCATTCAATTCGACAAGACTCGAACGGCCAGCACATTCCGAATATTCCTCATCCTGCTTCGTACTGATGTTAGGCGTAGAGGGCACTCACCCCCAACTGGCTCACCATAACATCCTATTCAGCGATGATGATCCGCGCGAATTTGCAGATATTTTTGAACGCCAGCTTGCGCCAGAAGACCCCACGCTCTATATCGCCATCACGTCAAAAACGGAGTCTAGCCACGCGCCCGAAGGCTGCGAAAACTGGTTTGTGAGGGTCAATGTGCCATCCGCCAGTCTAAATTTGGACTGGCGTTCTCAGAGTGATCGCTATCGCGATCATATACTGGGGATACTGGCGCGGCGCGGGCTGGATATTCGAGCCAGAATTCGCGCTGAATACCAGCTGCCCCCGCCCGAGTTTGAAACTAAAACTGAAGCGCAGCATGGCGCTCTATACGAATTATCGCCCGATGATCGCCTCAAGGCTCTGCGTCGCCCGCCTAACCGGTCGCCGGATATTCGAGGGTTGTATTTCACGGGCGGCACGACCCATTCCGGCACTGGTGTGCCGCTGGCGATGCTTTCCGGCAAAATGGTCGCAAAATTGGCGTGTGCCGATTTAGAGAGAACAACATAACTTGAGTTCGCGCGTTCAATCTGCCCCGGTCAATTCGAGTTCAAAAGCAGCCGGCTGATCGGTATTCGTATTCAATGCCGACACTGCCAGAATCAGCGTTTCGTTTGCGCCAAGCCCCACCCGAAAATTACTATTAAACCCTTCCCCCATTAGCATCCTCTCAACACGGGGCGGGCGATCATCCTGATCCCCGGTATACACGGCTGTAAGCATCCATTCAGCAGGTACTCGCTCAGCAGTCGCTGACCAGCCGTTCAGCGCCCAATCGTCCGGCAGATCACCATCATCACGCCAGCCTATCGCCTCAATCGCCAGATTGTCTACCGCAAAAGTGACGCGCTCATAAGCTGGCAGCGTGACCATTTCGAAGCGCAGCAAAATTTCCTGCCCGGCATACAGCGTCAAATCTACGACCTGCGGCATCCATTCGCTCTCAGGCATCACAGTGCGGGTAGGATGCGCGCCAAACATAACCGGAATTTCATGACTGCGGGCCCCGCGCTGCACCCTGAACACCACCATCTGGCCGGGGGCATATCCAGACAGCACCTCCAGAATATTAGGCGTCGTCTGCCATGTTTCGCCATCCACCCCGATGAGCACATCACCTATCTGCATACCGGCGCGCTGCGCGGGGCCATCTGGCGAAAGATCGCCAATAGTCACGCCATCCGCGCCAAGCACAACACCCATGATCGGGAATGAGCGCGGCGCTTCGGGGCTGCTCACGCCGGTAAAACCCGGCCCATAGGCCGCGCCATGAAGATTATTGACCTCACCCCCTACTACAGGCAGCGCCTCCCACGTTTCGCCTTCATCCACTGAAACTGAAACGTAGCCGTAATTCCAGCCCGTAGACAGATCGAAAAGCGCATCGAATGTCAGTTCAGCAGCGCTAACGCCGGTCAGATCGACACGCCGCGTCAGCGTAAGGTCTGCATTTGGCAGAGAGTCCGCGAGATAAAAGCGGTTTTCCAGATCGCTACTTCTGCCTGCAAAGCGGCTAATAGACTCTGCGCCTTGAAACTGCACCTGAATCGTCTGTGCTTCCGGGGCAGTGTAGAAGTAATAGGCCACCCCGTAAGGCACCCCCGCCGTTTTGAGCGAATGTTCCAATTCCAGTTCGCTTGCCGCCGCCACCTCGCCTGGATCCAACAGCGCATTGGTATAGGCAAAACGTCCATCTCCAAACAACCTGTTAATTATGTTGGCGGCAGCAAAATCAGAAAATATCTCGCCGCTTGTAGGCGCCGCGCCAGTTACAGGATCGCGCATATCCGTTTCTGCAATAGCACGATCTAGCGCGGCATCCCCCTCGTTCGCAGCCTCGAATAATCTCATCACAATGCTTTCGCCAAACCTCTGGCGAAGGTAGCTCAGAAATAACTGCTGCCCGCCCGTAACCTGAGGCGCATTGATAAAGTTTGGCACATGAACTATCGAACTGGAGGGAATATCTAAATAACCTGAGTTTTGGATAGGTGGGATACCTTTCGAGAAGCGGTTAAGCTTCACGTTATCCCTAA
>JACSRP010000083.1 GCA_014879665.1 Anaerolineae bacterium
AAAAAAGCCCGCCATGTCGTGTGTGCGGAGTTTTGAACCTGCGATCGCAGGCGGGAACTCTTTTGGCGATGGGATCTTAGCCGACGCGGGCCTATCATCTTGCCGCCACATTGGTGCTCCCCATTGCTGGGTGTTGGCTCAAAACGGATTGGCGCACGTCACTTACACAGCAGGTTGCGTCTGTTATACCAATCAGGAGAGAGCCTGTAAAGGCCGTTTATCTTCATCAAGCGAGAATACATCGAGTTTTTGTTATATAAGTTATAATTTTGGCGCACAATTTGTTTAGGAGTCAAATATGCAGATTAATTTCAAGGCCTTACTCGCTGAATTCATCGGGACGTTTGCGTTGGTATTCGTAGGCGCTCTGGCTGTTGTCGTAGCTTCGAACGTGGCCCTTACCGAAGGCGGCAACTTACTCGGAGTCACTATTGCCGCGCTGGCGCATGGCCTCATTCTCGTCGCCCTAATTTATACATTCGGACATTACTCAGGCGCCCACTTCAACCCCGCTGTAACCGCCGGGCTGCTCGTTGGCGGCAAAATTGCGGTTGTGTCAGCTGTCGGTTATTGGGTTGCCCAGTTCCTCGGTGGCATTGTTGCTGGATTCGCCGCGCTGGCACTTTCTGCGCCTGCGGGGTTGACCGGTGTTGGCGAAACCATCGGCCTTCTCACTGTCGATCATCTCGGCACCGCAGCCATTTTGGAAGCCGTACTCACCTTCTTCCTCGTCACCACAATCTATCAGTCGGCCGTGTATGGCAAAGGTGGCCAGTTTGCAGGGGTCGCCATCGGGTTAATGTTGGCCGCCTGTATCTTTGCCGGCGGCGTATTTACCGGCGCATCTTTGAACCCGGCGCGTACCCTCGGCCCAGCGCTGGCAGCAGGCAATTTCAGCTACGTACCTATGTACCTGATCGGCATTTTTGCCGGTGGTATTGTCGCAGGGCTGCTCAACGCTTTTGTGCTGAAACCTCCGTCAGAACCTGCTGCTCCCCCGCTTCCTTAAGCTCAAACCATAACAAAAAGGACAGGCGAAATGCCTGTCCCTTTTTTTGATCTATTCCTGTTCTGGCGTTTACGATTCAACCGTACTGCGAATATGCAGTTCCTTCAACTGCTTTGGCTCCGCCGGAGAGGGCGCGCCCGCCATGATGTCTGCCCCGGTCTGGGTCTTGGGGAAAGCCAGCACTTCGCGGATATTCGGTTCACCGGCGAGCACCATCACCAGACGATCAATGCCCGATGCAATCCCACCATGTGGCGGAACCCCATACTCAAACGCCTCCAGCATATGCCCGAACTGCTCGCGCGCCTCTTCCATCGTCAAGCCGATCAGTGGAAAGATTTTCTCCTGTATCTCGCGGTTGGCAATACGAACAGACCCGCCAGCAACTTCAAGGCCATTACAGGCAAGATCGTACTGCGATCCACGCGCCGCGCCGGGATCAGTATCCAACAGCGGCAAATCTTCCGGCAGTGGCATCGTGAACATATGCTGTGACGGATCCCAGCGATTCTCCTCTTCGTTCCAGTAGAACATCGGAAAATCAATGATCCAGCCAAAAGCCAGCTCTTGAGGATCGGCCAGATTCAATTCCTGTGCGATATGCCGCCGCAGCAAATCCGTAATTGACCACACAATTTCGCGCTTATCCGAAAGGAACAGCAGCAGGTCGCCGCCTTCGCTGCCGGTGCGATCCACAATTTCCAGTATCTGATCAACCGTGAAATACTTGCCAATCGGCCCCTTTACTTCATCATTTTCTTGCTCCGGCAGTGCCACCCATGCCAGTCCTTTTGCGCCTGCCGAACGGGCAATCGTTTCCAGTTCTTCAGCCAGTTTCCGTAAAGCCGTGCCGCTGCGTTTTGCCATGCCTGGCGCGCGCAGCACCTTTATCGGTTTACCCTCAGCAGCGTTATTCACAAATACTGGAAACGCGCTCTTTCCGGCAATATCCGTAATATCCACAGCCGCAAGGTCATAGCGCAGGTCAGGCTTATCCGAGCCATACTTCTCCATCGCATCATAATAGCGAATGCGCGGGAACGGCTTGAACCTCGGCGTTTTGCCAACCACATTCTCAGCGATCTCGATCATCAGTGCTTCGATCAGCGCGATAATGTCATCACGCTGCACAAAGCTCATCTCAAGGTCAAGCTGGGTAAACTCAGGCTGGCGATCACCGCGCAGATCCTCATCACGAAAGCAGCGGGCAATCTGGAAATAACGCTCGTATCCGGCCACCATCAACAGTTGTTTCAACTGCTGCGGGCTTTGTGGCAGCGCGTAGAAATTCCCCGGCATCAAACGGCTTGGCACCAGAAAGTCGCGCGCGCCTTCAGGCGTCGTCTTGAACAGAATCGGGGTTTCAATTTCAACAAAGTCCTGCTTGTCCAGAAAATCGCGGATATACTTGACGACCTTATGCCGCAGCACAATATTATTCTGCATCCGCTGGCGGCGAAGGTCCAGATAGCGGTAGCGCATACGGGTAGTTTCATCAACTTTGGCATCTTGATTGATATAAAATGGCGGCGTCTTTGAAGGGTTCAGCAGCACAATTTCCCGTGCTACCACTTCAATACCGCCGGTAGGCAGCTGCGGGTTAGTCGTCCCTTCCGGGCGAACACGGACTTCACCAATCACCTGAGCCACATATTCGCTGCGCAGTTTCTCTGCAACGCTGTGCGCCTGTTCGTTATCCTGTTCATCTACCACAATCTGCGTGAGTCCCCAGCGGTCACGCAGGTCAATAAAAATGACCCCGCCCTGATCGCGGCGGTTATTTACCCAACCGGCAAGTGTGACTGTTTGGCCGCTGTGTTCTATGCGCAGTTCGCCGCAGTTGTGCGTCTTCAACATGGTCTGCCCTCGGTGTGCAGTCGTGCATAAATCTTAGGAGTGCTGGCTAGGATAGCATGAGCATGAGGCAAAATAAAGCGTGGTAAATACGGATGAAATAATTCACGACCAGAATGCAAAACGCCGGGGGTTATAAAGATCAACCCCCGGCGTTCCTGAATATTCTACTGCCGCCCTAATTGCGCCAACGCTGCTTACGCCGCACGTACATAGCTATGAGAAAGCTGGCGGTCAATCATACGTGCGATATACGGATACTGATAATCACGCCCGTTGTAGACCTCAACAGCCGCAATTGCCCCGAACACACCAGCAGCGAACGGCAGCGCGGCGCCCACTACGAAGAACGCGACGCCTATAATCAGCCACAGGGGAAGCAAGACCACTCCAACCAGCACCAGCAGCGAAAGCGCCGCTATCGCCAGCCCTAATCCCCATAGAATGCCGCCAATCACCAGAAGCGCGATCACGCCCACCGTGGCGAAAAGTTGCAGCACAAAGGCTTGTAATGCGTGGAAAGCAACAAAATCTGATTTCTGCCGAAAGGCGAAATAAATCACCAGCGGAATGAACAGCGACACCACTGAAACCATGCCAACAGAGATAAGTCCACCGATCAGCGTAAGCCAGATGCTGGCATGGGCTACCGACGCCCACAGCCGCTCATCATTGCTCACGTTCATCGTGCTGTAGCTCATCGGCACGAACGGTCGCTTGCTCTTAACCGCATCACCCGGAAAGCGCAGCGGTGTGCTGCCCGGCTGGCGCTTCGGTTTCTCGCCTTCTGCTCTGGATGGGCGGTACCGCTGCTCATACTCACTCACCACCTCATCGGAATGATCGGAATTGGCAGGATTAGCAGCAGACAGCCGCGACACACGCGCTTCTTCACCGGGAGTTACCGCCGCATTGGCATTGGCATTATCGGCAGAATCAGAAACGCCGCCTTCACTGAACGGGTCAAATTCAAACCCGGCATCATTCTGGTTGAAATCACTTCCTCTTGATCCGTCTGTCATGACTGCCCCTCGCTAAGTCTTTGAAACTCAGTAAACTATGCACTACGATACTGGATATGTATACGTGGTCATTGGCGGAAAGTTGCGAATATCTCAAGTGAAGCGCAGGGTTCAGAACTTTTTTTCCGCAGAATTCACGCTCAGTAAGCGAATGCTAGGTATACTGCTCATTTCAGGCGGCATCCTCGGCTTTGTCGGCATCTTAATGATTGATATTCTGGATGTCGGGCGTGAAGGCGGCATCGGCCCTGCCCAAAGGCTGGCGCTCGGCGGCTGTATTGCGCTAACACTCCTAGGGTTAACCCTTCTACCTTTAGGGAAAACGCCCGCATGAGTAATATTGCCCTGAAAACTGCCGAACATTCTCAGCCCAATTCTGGACTTGTCACCATCAGCCGCGTCTTAATCGGCGCGGCGCTGGTCATCCTGTTCGGCTATCTGCTGATCTATACCGCCTTTGCCGTTAACTTGATACAGTTCCCCTTCGATTACGATCAGGGCGAAGGCTTTGAACTAGTAGATACCATCATGTTCAGTCAGGGCGAATGGCCGTATCAGGATACTGACGTTTACCCGTTTTACAGCAGCAACTACCCTCCCCTGTTTCACCTGATCGCCGCGCCATTTGTCTGGCTGTTCGGGCCGGCCTACTGGTACGGGCGGCTGCTCGGCTTTTTGGGAACGCTGGTCACAGCTTCAGCCATCGGCTATGCCGTATACCGTGAAGGCGGTCATAAAGGCATCGCCGCGCTTTCAGGGCTGGCCTTTTTAGCCTCAAACACCGTGTTTCACATCGGGCCGCTGTTCCGCCAGCACATGACCATGGTTATGTTTGAAACGCTGGCCGTAGTGGTGCTGGCACATGCCACCGATATTCGCGATCCCCGTCGCCGGCGTCTCCTGCTGATTGCCGGCCTCGCACTGATTCTATGCGCTGGCTACACCAAGCAGCTCGCCTATGCCACTGCTGCTGCCGCGCTCATCTTCCTTTTTATCCGCAGCCCCCGCACCGGCCTCTTGTGTGGCATTGGTTTTGCTGCCATTTTCGGCGCAATCTTCGTGTTTTTGAACTACGCAACCGGCGGCCAGTGGTGGTTGCAAACTATTTCCGCCAACGTGAACGAGTTCTATCCCGATCAAACTATTGGCCTCTATCGCCTCTGGTTTAGCCTGCATGGTTTCCTGATCGTCCCCGCAGTGCTGTGGGTGCTATATGAGCTTTATTTTGGCCGTCTATCCATTTATACACTCTGGTTCATTGCCGCTGTCGCCAATGCCGCGCTTTCCGGAAAATGGGGCGCTGGTGACAGTTATTTTGCGACCGCCATCGCCGCAGCCTGTATTTTGAGCGGCATCTTTGCCGCCCGCACGCTGAAACGCACGTGGCAGTTTCCCCAAAATTTCTACGCGCGTTTCCTCGTCAATCCACTGCGTCCTTTATCGCCCATCATCTACAGCACCGGCCTAATTCTCATCCCCCTGCTCTATATCGGTTATGCCGTCGCAACTTTGAAAATGCCAACGCAGGGTGCAGTCTTTGAGCCGCTAGCCAGAATCCTGAACCTGACG
Source organism: Anaerolineae bacterium (assembly GCA_014879665.1). GTDB lineage: Bacteria > Chloroflexota > Anaerolineae > Aggregatilineales > Phototrophicaceae > Flexifilum. The sequence goes on from JACSRP010000083.1 coordinate 5,455, forward strand.
CCGAATGCCGACAACGCTTTTTACGATTCTGCCGGGCGTATCGCCGGTGGTTATGCCGACATCGGACATTTCACCACCGCGCAGGATATCGAAAATGGCTGGCGTATCGTCCAGCGCGTACGTGAAGCTGAAGGCGATGTTCTCAGCGAAGAAGCCGCGTTCAATCTACTGGCGGGTAAGCCCGTGATCACCAACCCCACACAGCTGCTCAACCTGTGGCTGAATGACCAGTGGGACAGCGCCGAACTGGTGCAAATGATCGAAAATCAAGACTTTGGCCTGATTGTGCTTCGCGCCCAGTTCTATCCCACCGATGTACTCATCGCCATTGGCAATTACTATCAGCAGGTCGAAAGTATCCACATGAACGGTTTTGATTATCTGCTGCTCGCGCCGAAAACAACCTGAACGACTGCCCTCATTCTGGCATCGTTATGGTTCAACCTATAATTTTGCTGTTAATCGCCTAAAAGAGTGCTGTTATGACCACGCTGTATGTAACCCATCCACGCTGTGCTGAGCATGACCTGCCCTTTCACCCCGAACATGCCGGGCGTATCCGTGCAGTCTGGAATCGCATTGAAGAATCCGGCGTACTGGAACGGGTTCAAGCGGTTCAAGCGGAGCCGGTCAGCGAAGCGCAAATTTTGGCTGTGCATGATGCCGATTACCTGAAGGCGCTGCAATCATCCGCGCAGCAGGGGCAAACGCTGCATCTCGATTCAGATACCTACATTAACCCTCAATCATATGAGATCAGCCGGCTTTCAGCGGGGGGTGTCGTGCTAGCTGCGGATCGTGTTCTGACCGGCGCAGCCGATAACGCCTTTGTCGTCACCAGACCGCCCGGCCATCATGCCGTTCGCCAGCGCGGAATGGGCTTTTGCCTGCTGGGCAACGTTGCCATCGGCGCGCAAGCCATGATTGATACGCACAGGTTAGAGCGTGTGCTGATCGTAGATTACGACGTGCATCACGGTAACGGCACCGAAGCCATTTTCTACGATCGTCCCGATGTCATGTTCATCTCCACTCATCAGTACCCTCTCTATCCGATGACCGGCGCAGTGCGCGATATTGGTATCGGGAAGGGCGAAGGCTGTACGCTCAACCTGCCCATGCCCAAACACTGCGGAGATCAGCGCTATATTGAAGTGTTTGAACGGGTGATCATCCCTGCCGCACGCCGCTACCGCCCGCAGCTCATTCTGGTTTCAGCAGGCTACGACGCCCATTGGGCTGATCCGCTGGCGCAAATGCGATTAACCCTCAATGGATTCGCTGAATTAGGGCTGCGCTTGAAAGCGCTTGCAGACGAGCTGTGCAGCGGGAAAATCGTATTTGTAATGGAAGGTGGTTATTACGTAGAGGCGCTGGCCTATGGCATGGTCAACGTCGGGCACATTCTGCTGGGTGAAGCTACAGTTGATCCGCTTGGCGAACCCGATGACAGCATACCCGAACCATCATTAACTGCGCTCATTGAGCAGGTGCAGCGCATTCACAAACTATAGCCTGCGCTGCCCTAATCCAGATACGATTTCATGCGCTTAACCACAGCCAGAATAGTCCAGATCAGCAGTGTCGCACAAATCGCCAGAAACCACGCGCCAACGCCAACTGCCATCCCCAGCGCTGCTGTCGTCCAGATGCTGGCGGCAGTGGTTAGCCCCTGTACCCGCGTGCCGTATTTGAGGATTGCGCCCGCGCCCAGAAAGCCCAACCCCGGCAAAATCTGCGATGCGACGCGCCCCGGATCACCATGCCCAAAGGCGTGAATAGAAAGTGACGTAAACAGGCACGATCCCAGCCCAATCAGCATATGCGTCCGTAAACCTGCATCGAGATGCTTACGCTCACGATCTACGCCGATCAACATGGCTAAAACCGCAGCCAAAATAAGTTGTAATGCAGTTATAAATTGATCTTCAAGCGTCATGCCCACAACTTAACCTGCCTGTTCGATTCCACGGCGCAGCGTTTCCAATTCCTTCAAATATTCGTCTAGTTTATGCTCTTGTATCTCGTTTCGCTGAGCCAATGTGTCCAGTCGGCTAAAAATTGGCAGCAGCACCTGTTTGCCATATAGGGTTAGCCGGGAGCGTTCTCGCCGTGTCAAATCATCCATCGCCTGATCATAGGTTTGCTCAATTTTATCAACTTGCGCGTTAAAGCTCTGTTTCGCCCCCGCGCTGATACGGCGATAATAACGATACGCGATAACCCCACCCACAAGTGCCACCGGTGCGCCCACTACAAACGCAGGAATCGCCAATGGGGCCGCCGCCGCTGCGCCACCCAGTAACGGGCCGGGAGCGGCAAGTGCGGCAATGGTCGCCAATACGCCAGCAATCGAAGCCGCCGCGCTCATCGTAAAACCACTCAAATTTCCGCGAAAAGTTGTTTCCATTTCACTTAGCATACGCCCGCTGGAATACGAGCGTATTTCTGCCTCAGCCGTGCGAATCGCGTCTTGCAGCGCCTCGCGTTGTTCCGCGTAAACGCTTGCATCCAGCCCGGCAATTTCAGATTCCAGCGTCTCTTGAAGCTGATTCAGCCGCCCGATCACACTGCGCCAGTATAATCGGCTCTGGTCAATCAACGTATTCACATACTGTTGAGTCGCATCCTGAATCTCATTGATCCCATTACCGATCACCACACTCTGAAATTCCTGCTGAAGCTTCTCGCGGTTCGTGCTGCGTCCAATCTTTTTAAGCGACATATTCTGCGAGAGGAAATTGAGGCCGCGCAGGCGAATCCCCTCGAAAATCTGATCGACAGCGGCTCGTGCCAGCTTTAACTGGCTGTTGAGGCCATCCGACTGCTGGCCCAGTTCAGCTTCTACGTCGCGCACACGCAAGCGATCTGCTTTGATCAGGCCAACTTTCTCTCGCGCCTGCTCGCGATAAGTGCGCACCATCCGTTCCACCGTATCAATCTGAGCGATCAATTTCTGCCGCGCGGGCGGTGCGCTGCTAAAAATGCCGCGTAAATGGGCACGTATGGCATCCACGCCGCCAGTATCCACACCCGACGGGCTGTTCAGCGATTCTTTAGCCGAAATCAGGAATAACAACGGTTTCAAGTCAAGAAGTTCTTCAACTTGCCGCTCCACGAAGCGGCGCACTTCTACACGCTCTTGCGGCGTCAAAAGATCCGCCTGATTCACCACCAGAACAACCTTTTTACCGTAGCTTTTTGCCAGCTCAAGGTACAGCCGTTCTGTTTCCGCAAGCGCGCGCTTAGCCGAAATCACAAAAATCACCAGATCGCTGCGATGCAAGAAGGACTTGGCCGTGCGCTCATGGCGCTGAAATACCGATCCTGTCCCCGGCGTATCCACCAGCGCCACCCCCGGCGCCCCCGTATTCGGATGCGTCCACTCACGAATTTCACCGTCTTTCAACGTCGGCGTGAGCGAGCGAGACTCCCCGTACTTGATGAGTTCAATCGCTTCAGTGGTAGGGGTAATACCTGTTGGCAGCAGCGCATCCCCTAGAAGCGCATTCACCATGCTGCTTTTGCCAGCATTAAACTCACCGATGACCACCACCAGAAAGAACATGTCGCGCAAATCATTTGAGATTTCCAGCAGTCGCTGTTTATCGTTTGCCGCCCCGGCGCCAAAATCGCCTAAAGTAACAGCAATATCGGCAAACAGGCGTATTTCCGCCTCGCGCAGAGCCGCCAGCGTACCCTCCGCAGGCATTCTGGCAGCGGCGAGTTCCTTCACCGGCAGCGGCGATTCTTCATCGGCATTCGCAGTTTTCAGCTCATCAGGAATGGTCATGGTGGATCATTTCATGCGCGTTAACGCGCCCTCAATCTCAACAATCTTGGTGCCAATGTCAGTCAGTTCTTGTAACTGCTTGCTCAATACAGATGTTTGCGCCTCAACTAGCCGTGTCAGCGGCGCTACTGCATCCCGCCGAAGCTGCATTCCATAGCTCACCTGTTTATTAGCCGCTTTTTTGAGCACATCACTAAATGCATTTCCGGTTTGTTTCATGCGGCTGGAAAACTGATTCGCGATGATCAGCCCCCTTAAAATCCAACCAGCAGCACCCAGCAGCGCCAGTACCACAACGCCCAGCAGTAAATACAACCATAATGACGGCGCTTCCACCGTAGCGGGCTGCGCCAGCACCAGCAAAACGCCGATCAATACGAGTATTGTCTCATAAGCTGCAAAAAACACATTCGCCGACTGGACAGATTTCTCGCTGTTTTCGGGAAGTTCTTTACGGGCTTTGGTCTCCAGCGCATCTAACGATTGGGTTGCTTCCTGTAATGCGCTTCGATCATATTTCGCCGGTGATTGAACTTTACCGATGATTTTTTCGCTCACAGAATCCGGCAGTTCATTCAGTTCTTGCTCTGCATACTTGACCAGATTATCTACATCTTGCAGGTCTTTCCCCTCAAGGCGCGGCCCTAACCCGGAGGAAACTCCGCGTAATTCGCTTAACGATTCATCAAATTTACTGGCGTCAAGCGCCGTGCGGATTGCTGCCGTTGACCCGATCAGGCGGCGCAGGTTAGTAATCTCTCCAACACCTCTGAAAAATGCGCGCGGAATTTGCGAAATACCAAAACTGGTGCGTATCGCGTCGCTGCCCCTGCTTCCCGCCAGTTCAAACTTCCGTGTTACTTCGGCGATCACTTCATCAACGATGCGATCATCTTCACGCAGGAATCCGCCTAGCTGGCGCTCAATATTCTCGCTAATGGACTGATACTTATCCAGCGCAGATTGTCCTGATCGCACCTGTTCCAGCGCCGATTGATGTACATTCCCGGCAATTTGCAGCGGAGTTTGCAGTTTTTGCCGCAAACGCGCTACATCGCCAACCTGTTGATTCAGGTACTGATCAAACCGATTCAATCCGCTCTTTTCCCACAACGCCGCGTCAAGCGATCCGTCAGGCTGGCGCGCTGCCAATCCCATTCGGGCAGAGGTGAGCCAGATTTCGGGTTTGTAACCTAGCTGCGTGCGGCTCTGATCGGCCACATATTCAACAACTTTTTCTGTTTCTTCAGGAGTCAGTAAATCGGACTGATTAAGCACGATGATCACCGTCTTGCCGTATTCTTTGAGCAGCTGCAGATATTTCAAATTGGCGGCGGTCATCGCTTGAGTCGCCAGCATGATCAACAAGACGGCATCGCTGCGATGCAAAAAGCGGCGCGTTTGTTCTTCATGCTCGGTGAAGATGCTCTCTAGTCCGGGTGTATCTACAAAGCTAACGCGGTTCAGCAGTTCGGATGGGTAAAAAACCGTATCGAACTCGCCAGAACGCATGCGCTGCGAATTTTCGCCCCAGCGCAGCATTGTAATTCGGTCAGTGGTAGGCGTAATACCCATGGGCAGCAGATCATGAGCGCCAAGCAGCGCATTGATCAGGCTGGATTTCCCGGAACTAAAGGGGCCAACAAATACCATTAAATACGGCGTATCGGCGTGGAAAAGCGCATCTCGAAGTTGAACCAGGCGGTCTTCGCTAAGGCCATCTACCGCCGGGGCCACTTCAAGCATACGCGTAATCAGTTCATGTTCCTGCCGCCGAATCGACTCGTATTGGGTCACAAGCTTTGCTGCCTGCTTTTCGGCGATCAATTAGGCATCCTTCTTTCAAATGGCTATACTCTCAGGATAATACGCGCACCGGTGCATCGCAATACTGGTTTAGCGTATAGTAGGGTTAACGCCCACTCAGCGCCCCTACCCTATCACCATTTAGGAGTGAAAGGGTAGCAGTAAAGTTACTCACGCAGCCTATTGACGTTGGTCTATGATGGCATATTCCCCATGCAAATAAGTTCTTCCCCCCAGTCAGATCAGCACAATGACGCGCTCAACCTGACGCTGGCGCTGGACCAGATTCGGGATTCCGTCGGCGTACCTGAAAGCGCGGCACACATGTTCAGTGACATTTTGCGCTTACTAGTACAACACTTTGATGCCGATGGCGGCGCGCTCATCTTGCTTGAAGAACATGGCAGTGAACCCGAAGCCGTGATCATTGACAATCTCGAGCAAGGCGAAGCGCTGGATTTGTGTCGTGCTGCGATGATGCAAGAAAAACCAGCTGTCATTGATAATCCGTATTGGGAAAATGCAATCGGCACAAAAATTGCGATGCGTAATCAAGCGCTTGGCGGCATGATACTGGTAAGTCGCCAGCAGAATTTTACCGAACGTTCATTACAACTGCTGGAAATTGCCGAAAAACAGATCGATTCAGCCATCATACAGGCGCGCACTCTCTGGAAGCTGGCACAGCGTGAACGCGAACTCAACGCTTTGTATATGGTTTCGCAGCTTTGCATTCAGCACGAGAGTCAGGAAAGCTTTCTGCATGCGCTGGCACAGTACCTTGCAGATGATTTCAATGCTGATCTGGTATTGATTACCGCGCCTGCCGCAAACCAGAGCAGCATAAGAAGCGTTGTGAATCATCGCAATTTAGCCTCAGAAGCACTGATAAAAATTGCTAACGATGCGGCGCCAATCAAGGCAGCGCAAATTCTGCCGATACCGCCCGGCCAAACCGAGCTGCTGCTGCTAGCCGCCCCGCTGAATGAGGGGACGCTGCAAGATGGCGACGTGATCATTGGGCGGGATGCATGGTTCACCACCGGAGACCAGCGGCTAATTACGGCGGTCGTGGCGCAGCTAGACATTGCGTTGACTCAATTTACCCGGATAAACACCCCTCTATCCCTACCAGCGCAGCTTATTTCGGAAATTGAACGTGCACCTCTTGATCATACCGTGTGCTATCGGGATAACCAGCTCTATTGTAATGAGATCAACCTCTCTCAAATTGCGATACAGCATGGCACGCCAGCCTACGTCTACAATTTGAAGCGGGTGCTTGAAAACTACAATGCGCTGCATACAGCCTTACCGGGCGCGGAGATTCATTTTAGCGTAAAGTCCAACAACAATCCTGACATTTTACGGGCGCTAATTGCCGCTGGGGCCGGTGTTGATACCGTCAGCGCGGGTGAAATTCATCTTGCGCGAGCAGCGGGTGCTAAGGCCGACGATATTGTCTTTGCCGGCGTTGGCAAGACCATTGGCGAACTTTATTATGCGATTTCACGAAACATTGGCTGGATAAATATCGAAAATCCAGCCGAGGTTGCCGCTGTGAACGCCGTTGCCGCCGAACATGGCTGTATGGTTAGGGTGGCGCTGCGCTATAACCCGGACGTAGCCGCGAATACCAATAAGCGTATTGCGACCGGGCATCACGCCGCCAAATTTGGGCTGACAGAAGCTGACATACGCCAGATATTGGATAACAGCAATCAGTATTCAAACATCCATTTTGAGGGGCTGCATATCCATATTGGCAGCCAGCTTGGCGATACGCTTGCAACGCAGCAGGCGTTGGAAAACACGCTGAGATTGGCGAAAGCCTATCCGTCTATTAGCACGCTCAATCTTGGCGGTGGTTTCCCTGCGATGTATGCGGCTAATGCCCCCATCCCCACCCTGCAAGCATTTGCAGATGCAATCCTGCCGTTAACAGGCGACATACACTTGATTCTGGAACCGGGGCGCTCCATTGTCGCCAATGCCGGTATTCTGCTTACACGGGTACTTTACGTGAAGCAGCAGGGTGACAGGACGTTTGTCATCACCGATGCCGGGATGACTGAGCTGATCCGCCCGATGCTGTATGGCGCATATCAGGCGATTGTGCCGTTGTCGCCACGCGAAGGCCCGCCAAAATTGGTCACTATTGCCGGGCCAGTTTGCGAATCAACCGACATATTTTCCGAGGATATTTTGCTGCCCCCGCTGGAACCGGGCGATTATTTAGCGATTTTAACCGCTGGCGCGTATGGCGCAGTGATGGCCTCGAACTACAACGCCCGCTTACGCCCGCCTGAAATCGTAATTGACGAGACTGGCAAACAGGCATTCGTCTCGCGTAGGCGCGAAACGTGGCATGATCTCTCCATACGAGATGTCCCTGAGGATTGAATTCGCGCAGACCCGATCACATGATTAGAAGTTCAAAAACACGGGCGCATAGCACTTTTATCGTTTGGAGGAAGCATGTCGCAAGAATTATGGACGGCTGTTGACGACTATCTTGTTGAAAATCTAGTGCCATCTGATGACGCATTAGACGCTGCATTACGGGCGTCAGATGAAGCGAAGCTGCGGGCGATTCAAGTTGCGCCGAATCAAGGGAAGCTACTGGCAATCCTAGCGCAGTCTATCGGCGCACGCTCAATTCTGGAAATTGGCACGCTGGGGGGCTACAGCACCATCTGGTTGGCGCGGGCGCTGCCGCCAGATGGTAAGCTGATCACGCTGGAAATTGACCCGAAACACGCGGCAGTTGCGGAAAAGAACATCGCCTATGCGGGATTAAGCGAGGTTATAGACATCCGTTTAGGGCGCGCACTGGAGACGCTGCCCAAAATAGCCGAAGAAGGCCATACATTTGATCTGGTGTTCATTGACGCTGACAAAGCCAGCACCACCGAATATTTCCAGTGGGCGCTGAAGCTAACTCGTCCCGGCAGTTTAATCATTGTAGATAATATTGTGCGGAGCGGCGCGGTGAGCGACCCGAACAGCACTGATGACAACGTTCAGGGCATTCAGCGGTTCATGGCGTCGGTCAAAGATGAAATGCGAGTGAGCATAACCGGCTTACAAACTGTAGGCAGCAAAGGCTACGACGGTTTCGTAATTGCGCTGGTGAGAGGCGACTAAGCACGAAAAAACCCGCCTGACGGGCGGGTTTTTACTTGGCGACGGATGGATTCGAACCATCGGCCTATTCATTATGAGTGAATCGCTCTAACCGCTGAGCTACGTCGCCTAAAGTGAATTTATGTAGTGGAATTGTAGCCAAGTTACATCGTATGACAAGGGTAACTTTGGCGTTTTCAACCGGTAACTTTGTACCGTTACAAAATAAAACACCGCAGGTTTTGCACCGCGGTGTTTGCAATAGCGGGGGCAGGATTCGAACCTACGGCCTCCGGGTTATGAGCCCGACGAGCTACCACTGCTCTACCCCGCATCAATAAATGTCATAGTAGCAGTGGAAATACGGGATGTAAAGGGCGAAACCAGTCAAACAGCGAAACTGAGACGATTAGCCCATTAACAAATTATCTGGTTCACGGTCGGCCATTGCACGCTTAAGTTCGATAACCTGATCGCGGAGCATCGCTGCTTTCTCAAATTCGAGCGCCTTCGCCGCATTTTTCATCTCAAATTCAAGATCTTTGATCATCCGGTTCAACTCTTCTTTAGGCAGCAGCTCCAGCGGCATTGCTCCCCCGTGGCCGGCGCCTGATTTTTGCCCATCGGGGGCGAGTGCCCGCACGCGATCGGTCAGGTCACGCACCTGCTTAACGATGCTCTTAGGTGTGATGCCGTGAGCCTCGTTATGCGCCATTTGAACAGCGCGGCGGCGAGTGGTTTCATCAATCGCACCCTGCATAGAACGGGTAATCGTATCGGCATACATAATGACCTGCCCCTCTACATGGCGGGCAGCGCGGCCAACGGTTTGAATCAACGCCTGTTCAGAGCGCAAGAAACCTTCTTTGTCAGAATCAAGAATGGCAACCAGCGAGACTTCCGGGAGATCAAGACCTTCACGCAGCAAATTCACGCCAACAATCACATCATAGACGCCCAACCGCAAATCGCGCAGAATTTCGACGCGCTCTAACGTTTGGATTTCAGCATGAAGATAATTTGCCTTGATGCCGATCTCGTTGATATAGCCCGCGAGTTCTTCAGCCATGCGCTGGGTTAGCGTTGTGACCAGCGCACGCTGTTTATTCTTGACACGGGCGGCCACTTCCTGAAGCAGATCGTCAATCTGCCCTTTAGTGGGACGAACGCTGATTTGCGGATCAATAATACCGGTTGGGCGGATGATCTGTTGTGCCGTATTCTCACTCACCTGCGCTTCATATGGCCCCGGGGTGGCCGAGGTGTAGATTGTCAGGCCGGCGCGTTCCTCAAACTCATCGAAGCGCAGGGGACGATTATCCATGGCGCTGGGAAGCCGGAAACCATAATCTACCAGCACTTCTTTGCGCGAGCGATCGCCGTTGTACATACCGCGTATCTGCGGCAGGGTCATATGGCTTTCATCAAGCACTAGCAAGTAATCTTTGGGATAGTAATCCAGCAGAGTCCACGGGGGGCTGCCGGCAAGACGCTGTTCCAGATGCCGCGAATAATTCTCGATGCCCCCGGTGAAACCCATCTCGCGCAGCATTTCGAGATCGTAGCGGGTACGCTGCTCAATACGCTGCGCTTCCAGCAATTTGCCCTGCGCTTTGAAGTAGGCAAGCTGCTGCTCTAACTCTTGCTCAATATCATGCAAGGCGCGCTGCATCTTGTCCTGATCGGCCATGAACTGCGATGCAGGAAAGACAACGATGGTTTCATAGTCAACGAAGAGTTCGCCAGTGAGCGGATCAAATGCGACGATACGCTCAACCTCATCCCCAAAGAGGGTGATGCGGAAGGCGGCATCTTCATAGGGAGGATACACTTCCAGCACGTCACCTTTGGCGCGAAAAGTACCATGCGCGAGATCCATTTCGCTGCGGGTGTACTGAATCTGTACCAACCGCCTGAGGATAGATTCGCGGCGCATCTCCTTGCCAACGCTCACTTTGAGCGTAGATGTTCCCCACGTTACCGGATCGCCAGTGCCATAAATACAGGATACCGAGGCGACAATGATGGTATCAGGGCGAGACAGCAGCGCGGCCTTGGCGGCGATTCGCAGGCGCTCGATCTGCTCATTGATATCGGTCTGCTTCTCAATGAATAGATCGTAGCGCGGCACATAACTTTCCGGTTGGTAGTAATCGTAATAGCTGACATAGTATTCGACGGAGTTCTTCGGGAAGAACTCTTTGAATTCGGAATACAACTGCGCCGCCAGCGTTTTGTTATGCGCCATGATCAGCGCAGGACGCTGCGTCTCTTCAATAACACGGGCAATAGTGAAGGTTTTACCAGTGCCGGTTGCGCCAAGCAGCGTTTGGTGACGGAAGCCTTTCTGGATTCCGCCAACCAAGTCAGAAATCGCCTGCGGTTGATCGCCGGTAGCTTTGAAATCTGAGAATAATTCAAATTTTGGCATGGTGATGCCTTCCTAAAAACAACCCGCGAACATTCATTCGGTCAAAGGGCAAGATTCTGGTTACAACTATTCATCTAGGCGTTGTCGTAAGCCCGCTGAAGAACATTGATGTTAATTTTACGCATCTGCATGAAGGCGTGAGTTACGGCGTTGGCTTTAGCAGGATCGGGGTCGCGCATGAATTTGAAGAGCGAATTTGGCACGATTTGCCATGAGAGGCCATACTTATCTTTGAGCCAACCGCATACGCTCTCCTGACCGCCATCAGCCGTGAGCGCGTCCCACAAACGATCTACTTCTGCTTGAGAATCACAGTCCACTACAAATGAAACTGCTTCAGTGAACTTAAATTCGGGGCCGCCGTTCAACGCGGTAAAATGCTGCCCGTGAATTTCAAAGGTCACTGTGAGTACATCACCCGGGGTACCCGGCATGCCTTCGCCGTAATGGGTAATTTCGAGAATGCGCGAGTTCTCAAAGGTAGAGACGTAAAAGTTAGCAGCCTCTTCAGCCTGACCTTCGAACCATAAACATGGATGTATTTTCTGCATTGTATCTCTCCTCACCAGTAATGCTCAATTATATAAAGTGCTATCTCTAAATGTTGAGATTCGGCGGTGATGTGAAGTCCTCACCCCCCGCCCTAATGGAGAGAAAAAGTACGCGCCGCAGGCTTGAATGTCGGGCGAAGCGTTCTCCGTCGCCGGAGGCTGAAGCCATCCGGCTAAAATGGCGCCCCGTGAACGGGGCTTGAAAAACGTGCTCACCCTGCAACCCCGTCTCCAGCGTATTAATAGGGGAGACGGATCAATCACCTGAAAATGGTTCGGGTGGCGGTTGAACGGTTGAATGATAGATCATTTCCAGCTCATTTTCGGGGGTGGTATCCGGGCGAATGTGACGAAGGACGGTCAGCGCAAGCACCGCCAAACCAACGAATGCCAAAGCGCCGAGTAATGCATTCACCTGTAAGCCATGAACAAAGGCGAGATTGGCGGCGTTCAAGAGCGATGAACTTACATCTGAAGGAAGCTGGTTAGCGATTACGACCGCCCCGCCAAGAGTCTCTTCGGCGGCGATCATCGCTTCTACGGATAAGCCAGCAGGCATCGTGGCCGCTAACTGCTGACTATAAATGAGCATACCAACAGTGCCAAGAATGGCGATACCTAATGCTCCGCCCAATTCGGCGCCGGTCTCAGCAATGGCGGACGCGGCACCGGCACGTTCAGGCGGCGCGGTTGCCACTACGAGATCGATAGTGATGGTAAAGGCTAGACCGAAACCAAGCGACAGAAAAAGATTTCCGCCGACTATCAGCCCGAGGGAATCGACTCCGACCATAGACATAACGGCTAAACCAGCAGCAGCTGACAGTAAGCCCGTGGCGACCACATAAGAAGTGCGAATTCGGCGTACTAAACGCGGCGCCACATTGGAAGCGACGACAGAAATTGCGGCGCCGGGAATTGACCAGATTCCCGCCTGCATCGGCGACAAACCCAGCACAAGCTGCAAGTATTGGGCTGTGAATAAGCCTAGCCCGATGGCAAAGAAGATGCCAGTGAAATAGGTGACCAGCGATGCGTTGAACTGCGGTATCTGGAACAGGCGCAGATCAATGAGCGGATCGGCTAACGCGCGCTGACGCTGGATGAAGAGGTATCCAGAGAGCAGACCAAGCAACAAAGCGCCCCCACCTGTCAAGTTTAAGCCAAGCTCGGCCACCTGTTTGACACTGAAGATGATAGAAAGCAAAGCAACGATAGAAAGGCCGGCACTGAATAAGTCAAAACGGCCGGGATTCGGGTCTTTGTATTCCGGAAGCACGAGTAGCGCACCGATGATCAAGGTGATCATGATCGGCACAGCAATCAGGAATACTGAACCCCAAGAGAAGTGCTCCAGTAAGAAGCCGCCCACCAGAGGACCGATGGCGCTGCCCGCAGAGAAACCAGAAACCCATACACCAACTGCGGCGGTGCGCTGGCGAGAATCTAAGAACATGTTGCGGATCAGTGACATGGTGGAAGGCATAAGGGTAGCGCCAGCAATACCGAGCAGCGCGCGGGAAAATATTAACATTTCGGCGGTTGTGGAGGATGCAGCCAGAATGGAGGCAGCGCTGAACGCACCAGCGCCGATCATGAGCAAGCGGCGGCGGCCAATGCGATCTCCTAAAGTACCCATGGTGATCAACGATCCAGCGATCAGGAAGCCATAAATATCCGTGATCCAGAGCAGCTGAACACTGGTAGGCTGCAAATCTTCGGAAATGGACGGGATAGCCAGATGTAAAACCGTCATATCCAGAGCAATGAGCAGGGTTGGCAGCATTAACACCGCCAAGCCAATCCATTCCCGGAGGCCAGCGCGTGGAGTAAGTGAACGTTGGGCCGCAGCCCCATGAGAAAGAGACATTTAATTCCTCAATTACGGATCATTCTAGAAAACAATACAGACGCCGTGGCAAGGCCGGATTAGACATGGGCGAGAACAGCGGCAGCATACAAGACGCGATTTACTTTCAGAATATGGAGCATATCATAGGTTTCAGCGCAAATAGCGAACGAATGTTCCGTTTTTCAGGAATTATGGTATGAGTTTTCAAACGATGCAGCATTACCCCGATTGAAGGGGTCCTCACCCCTCAGCCCACGCAGGCGGGCTGAGGGGACGTAACACGAATTATGGGGAAAGGCGCAATAAACTTACCGTTGTTAGACAGAGGCTAGACGGTGAATTGGCCGTTCTTATAGAAGAGTTCGCCGTCTACATAGATTTCGCTGTCGGTACGCATATCGCAGATCATGTCCCAGTGGACGCTGCTCTTGTTGATGCTGCCGGTATCGGGATAGCCAAAGCCGATAGCCATATGCACGGTGCCGCCGATCTTCTCGTCATAAAGGATCTGGCCGGTGAATTTGTTAATGCCGAAATTGGTGCCGATGGCAAATTCACCGAGATAGCGGGAACGGGAATCGGCGTCTAACTGAGCGAACAGCAAGTCTTGATTGGTTTTAGAGCTGGCCTCTTCGACACGACCATCCACAAATTTCAGCTCGATGCCTTCGACGGCGCGGCCATCTTTAATTGAGGGATAGCTGAAGCGCACCCAACCCTGCACAGAGTCCTCTACGGGGCCGGTGAAAATTTCGCCATCAGGCATGTTGCGTTCGCCACAAGCGTTAATGAAACTGCGGCCATCAATAGAGAGTTCTAGATCGATATTGGGGCCGATGCACTTAATATGTTTCTTGCCTTTCAGCCAGTCGATCTTTTGCTGCTGCATAGCGCCCATCTTCTGCCATTCGGCAACCGGATCAGGCAGATTGGCATAGGTGGCTGAATAGACAAAATCTTCGTATTCTTCGAGGCTCATGCCGGCATCCTGCGCCAGTGCTTCAGTGGGGAAAAGCGTGCCTACCCATTTGAAGCTGCCCTCAGAGGCGCGGCGCATACGGGTTTCAAGCCAACCGCCCTGCGCCGAGGCGACCTGACGAACGCGCTTCGGATCAATATTGCTCATGGCGCGGGTGTTGGTGGGCGCATTCACGCGGATATAGACATCGGCTTTGTCGAGATAAAGGGACATGGCGGGATCAAGCCAATTCATCTGTTCATCGCTGGCGTAACGGTAGAACTCGCGGCGCATGACCTCATCGGTGAGCAGCAGGGTTGGATTGCCACCGGCCTTGACCACCGCCGAATAGACTTCGCGCAGCAAGGGGAGCGCAGCGATGTCGCCTAAGATTCCAACCCATTCGCCAGACTGCACCTTCGTTGAATAATTCACCAGTACATCGGCCAATTTCGCGGTACGTAGATCGCTCATTTGAAAATCCTTTCGGTGGATAATGCGGGGTTAGTGGGTAGGCATGCCATAGAATAACGCAAAGGACATTTTGTACAGCGGGTGCGGCATACGACGTCTATACGGTGTAAGCAGGTTAATGATATTTGATTGTGAGGGTCAATCCAAGCCGCCATAATGCCATTGGCCGCCGACCATGGTAGCAGTGACATTCGTTTGCAGCAGATCATTAGGATCGAGGGAAAAAATATCATGATCCAGTGCCACGAGATCGGCTAGATAACCGGGGAACAGCCTGCCCTGACGCGATTCCATGCCTACGGCACATGCCGCGCCGATCGTGAAACCATGGAGGGCTTGTTCAATGGAGGTGCGGGCTTTGGGCGTCCAACCCTGTGGGCCGGGCGAACCATCGGCACGGCGGCGGGTGATGGCAGCGTGGATGCCGGCGATGGGGCCGATGCGATCATAGGGCGCGTCAGAGCCAAAGGCAACGGTCACGCCGCGATCTAGCTGCAAGCGCGGGTTATAGGAATAAGGGACACGGGCAGCGCCCCATACACGATCTGCGACTTCGTAATCGGAAGTGGCATGAATCGGCTGCATGGAGGCGATGAGGCCGAGTTC
>JACSRP010000203.1 GCA_014879665.1 Anaerolineae bacterium
CCCGCAAACGGTGCCGCCTGAACACTATTTCAGCGCGGCGACGTGGAGTTCAACCGTCTGGCAGCTTTCAGCTATTTTAGGCCCGGCTGTAGGGGGGTTGATCATCGGCATCACCAATAGCGCCGCGCCGGTCTATTTTCTGAACGCGGCAGCCGGCATCACGTTTGTGATCGCGCTGATGATCTTGAAGGTGAAATACAAAGGCGATGTGGGGGTGAATGAGCCGCCGATCAAAGCCCTCAAACAAGGCTGGCGCTTTCTGCTCGATTCGCCCGTGATTTTAGGCGCAATCACGCTGGATATGTTCGCGGTGCTGCTGGGCGGCGTCACCTTTTTGCTGCCTGTTTTCGCTAAAGACATCCTGCATGTGGATGCGCTGGGGTTAGGCATCTTACGCACCGGGCAATCTATTGGCGCATTAGCGATGGCCTTCGCGATCACCCGCCGCCCACCTTTTGAGCAGGCCGGAAAAACGATGCTGTGGTCAGTGGCTGGTTTTGGCGTAGCGACGATTATTTTCGGATTTTCAACCAGCTTCTGGCTTTCACTGGCGATGCTCATTTTGATGGGCGCGCTGGACAATATCAGCGTGGTGGTGCGGCACAGTTTGCTGATGATCTTCACGCCAGACGAGATGCGCGGGCGCGTCAATTCGGTGAATACGATCTTCATCGGCGCTTCTAATGAGTTGGGCGGCTTTGAATCCGGCGTGCTGGCGGCGTTCCTCGGGCCGGTGGCGGCGGTGATTTTGGGTGGATTCGGCACACTGGCGGTTGTGGGAATTGTAGCGCAGTATATTCCCCGCTTAAGGCAGTTGGGGCGGCTGGTTGAACAGACGTAAAAGGGGCACAGCGCGCTGCACCCCCAAGCGTGTTCGGCAAAGATTTTATGGTTTGATGCGGTGAATTACTGCACCGGCGGCGTTTGCTGATTACTGTTCAGATCATCGGTCTTTTGGGCATTTTTCTTGCCGCCTTCATCCAGCCCACGCCGGAAATTGGCAACCGCACTGCCCAGCTCGCCGCCAATCCGAGAGACACGGCCAACGCCGAACAACAGTAGAACGATAACCAGAATAATGATCAGCTCAGTTGGACCCAGCTGCATGATACTTTGTCCTTCAAATTTGAACATACTTCGATTATAGCATAACAAGCAAAATGAAGTACCGCTGGCTGAAACCAGTAGGTATAAGGGGCGACTTGCTCCATAGAAACAGCTCTGATAGCTGCCATTTTCGCCAGCTTCCAAACTTGAACACGTATTCGAAAAATGATAGACTCAGAGCAGGTTACGGGAGCAAAATCCTTGCCTGAGCAAGCCCTCTATCTCAAGTGGCGTCCCCTTGCTTTTGATGCAATGGTTGGACAAGAACATATTGTACAAACACTACGCAATGCTTTACGCAGCGGTAGGATACGCCATGCCTACCTGTTCAGCGGGCCGCGCGGCACTGGCAAAACCACCACCGCCCGCCTGCTGGCGAAAGCGATCAACTGCCTTGATGCCGATCCGGACAAGCGGCCATGTAACGTATGTACTGCCTGCGCGGCGGTCAACGAAGGGCGCTATCTTGATCTGATCGAGATTGACGCGGCCACGCATACCGGCGTGGATGATGTGCGCGAGCTGCGCGATAAGATCGCGTTTGCGCCGGGCGAAGGCCGTTATAAGGTATACATCATTGACGAAGTGCATCGCTTCAGCGGCAGCGCCTTCGACGCCCTGCTGAAAACGCTGGAAGAGCCGCCGAATCACGCGATTTTCGTACTGGCGACAACCGAATTGGATAAAGTACCGGCAACGATCAAGAGCCGCTGTTTGCTGTTTCAGTTCCGGCGTTTTTCAGTACAGGAAGTGGCGGATCGCCTCCAGGAAATTGCCGCCAGCGAAGGCTTAAGCGGCGAACGCGCGGCATTGGAGATGATCGCGCGGCAGGGAACCGGCAGCATGCGCGACAGCGTAAGCCTGCTGGATCAGATCGTGACCGACCCGAACGAACCGGTGACGGTGGAACTGGTGCAAAAAGTGCTGGGTACTGCTAGTTCAGCGGCTGTGCGCGCGCTGATTGTGGCGATGATCGCGCATGACGCCGCTGAAGGGTTGCGGGTGATTAATACGGCGGTGGATACCGGAACCGATCCGAAGCAGTTCGGGCAGCAAATCGTCGAACATTTACGCGCTATCTTGCTGGCGCAAACTGCCGGGCCAACACTGATTGAAGGCTCAAACGAGGATCGACAGATGTACGCCGAACAGGCGGCGCAAATCTCGCGGAGTTCGCTCACGCGCGCGCTGCGAGTCTTTAATGATGCGGTCAATCAGTATCGCGGGGGCTGGCAGCCACAGCTTTCGCTGGAACTGGCGCTGCTGGAAAGTTTGCATCCGGCAGCGGATGAGCCGGCCATCGCGCCGGTGATGGCACGTCCGGCAAATACAGCGGCGCCATCTGCCCCGGCTTCTGCGCAAACACTTTCCCCAATGCCGCAGGAAGAGCCAGAAACACCCGGCGCGCCGCCGGCGATTCCAGTCTCTAAGATCGCTGAGCGATGGGAAGAAGTGCTGAAGGCGATGTACCGCTACAACCAGACGGCGCCGGAAGTGATGCGCTATTTCCGGGTGATGAAAGTGGAAGGTTCAACGGTAGTGCTGGGGACGGACCAAGAGCCATATTTCGCGCGTATCAATCCCTTTCCGGAAAAAAAACAGGTGGTCGAGCGCGCGCTGGCGGATATTTTCAAGATGCGCCTGCGGGTGCAGACGGTATTTATCAACATCAGCGAAGACGAGAATCCGCGCGCGCCCAGCGACGATCCGCTGTTAGCGACAGGATCGGAACTTGGCGCTACAATTCGAACGGTGAAAAAGAAGAAATAGACCTCATTCCTCCCCAAACGGACAAGGCATGCCCTGTCCCGACGGTATGGATACGTTGCGCCGGAGGCTGAAGCCGCCCGGCTGTGAAGTAACGATTATGGGGTACATAGGGGCTTGACCCTATCAGCTTATCGAGAAAGCAGACGACATAGGCGTCGTCCACATGAACAATGCATATAAGGAAGGGCGATTCAAATGAGCAAGAAACCGGGATATAAATATGGCGGCGGCAGTTCCCCCAGTGGCAATCAGATGAACATGATGAAGCAGCTTCAGAAGATGCAGCAGGATATGGCTACCGCACAGGCTGCGCTTGAGACTGAAACCGTTGAAGTGACCGCCGGCGGTGGGGCAATCAAGATCGTGATCACCGGCCATCAACGGGTGCAGTCGGTGGAAGTGAACGCCGCGCTGCTGGATACCAGCGATCCGGAATGGGTGAACGATTTGCAAGATTTGCTGGTGGTGGCGGTGAACGATGCTATCGTTCAGAGCCAGGCGATGGCCGCCCAACGGATGGAAGCGATCACCGGCGGGCTAGGGGATATTCCGGGAATGGGCGGGTTGTTGGGGTAGAGAGAAAGTACTCAGAACTATAGAAAATTATGTCCAAAGCGATTCCTGAACCTGTAACTAAACTTATCGAGGCGTTCGCGCGGCTTCCGGGCGTTGGGCCGAAAACGGCGTCGCGGCTGACCTATTATCTGCTGCGCGCGCCGGATGATGTATCGCTGAGTCTGGCCGATGCGCTGCGAGATATGAAAGCCAATACGCGCTACTGCTCGGTTTGCTACAACATCACGGTGGATGATCCCTGCCCGATTTGCGCCGACGCGCTGCGAGATCAGCGGATGATCGCGGTGGTGGAAGAACCGCTGGATGTGCTGGCGATTGAGCGAACTGGCGCCTATAAGGGCATGTATCATGTGCTGCACGGGGCGATTTCGCCGGTGAACGGCATCGGGCCGGATGACCTGCGGATACGCGAACTGGTGAAACGAGTGGATCAAGGTGTGGCGAAAGAGATCATCATCGCCACCAACCCCGGCTTAGAAGGCGACGCGACGGCGATGTACATCCAGCGCGAATTGATGGGCAAAGGCGTGAAGATGTCGCGGCTGGCGCGGGGATTGCCGGTGGGCAGCGATATTGAGTATGCCGACAGCGTGACACTGACCCGCGCGCTAATGGGGCGGAACGAAGTTTAAGGATCAGCCATGTGCGCCTCTACAACTCCCTTGAACGGGAGGGAGCAGGATTGTTAAGCTGCCCCTATAGCCGACTAAATGTGAGGGAAAAACTGCTCAAAACTGACCCTTCACAAGTGTAAATAATTATCTATAATTCCCCCAATGTTGATTACAGACCGATCTAAGTCTGCGCCAAAAAGCAGATTTCCCAAATATCGCAAATGAAGTTTAAATTTCGTTTGTGCAGATCGGCTGAAAGGGGTTGACACGGGGAAACCCGCCTGATACTATGATCAACAAGACGCGCGCTAAGCAGCAGAAGGCGCGCGTTGCTGTCGAAAGGCAGAAAAGCAGCTTAACAACAGAAGAGTGGCGACGGAGAATGCGAGGA
>JACSRP010000030.1 GCA_014879665.1 Anaerolineae bacterium
ATCTCCCGCATCGCTGGCCGTATCCGAGACCCAATCTCCCGCATCGCTGGCCGTATCCGAGACCCAATCAGCAGCGTCATCAAACCACCCGCGTTGAATGACTGAGTCAGTTTTACGCTGAATGGTTAGCTCAGTCTCCCCGCCACTTTCATGACTATGTTCGCCAGCATTGGGGGAACGGTTCGCTTGTAATTGATTTTTCGCCTGAGTGTTAGCTTGCGGCGCATGAATATGCGATTTTGCCGGGGAAAAAAGTTGGCCGTTCGCAATCATCCGCTGCATCGAACGATTGCCCACCGTCTGCTGCATCCGCTCCATCGAATTGGATGTAGTTGGCTTAGCAAATGATCCTGTCCGTTCTTCATCGGTCTTATCATGTGCGCGGGCAGCTACTTCCCGATTCGCCCTCGTAAGCATCTTTTGACGCTGCATGGCTGCCCCTTTGACAAACCCACCTGTCAAGATAGATGCCGGCTGCAATCCGTGAGAATCGCTGTTTTAGCAGTAAAAACCCGGCCTGCACCGCTTAAATTTATGATTCAAGAATATATGGACATATTATCAGGCTGTTTTGAAATTTACGCAATTCAGCCCCTTTCCGCATCCTCTGTGTCTCTGTGGTTCAGAGCCTTTTTCCTGGCGCTCTCCGCGCCTTGGCGGTTCAATATGCTTTCCTCTAATTTCCATACAAAAAGGCCGCGCAGTGCGCGGCCTTTTGTGCCCCTGACAGGACTCGAACCTGTAACCTTAGACTTAGAAGGTCTCTATTCTATCCATTGAACTACAGGGGCATTGTGCTGCATTGTATGACCCGCGCTAACCCCTGTCAAGTGAGCGTGAAATTATGAACATTTGTGCGTTTTAGAGATTGTTATTTTACGCGAGATCAAGTATAATTTCGTAGGTAATGGAAATGGAGTCGCAATGGTCGACAGGGAACTGCAAACGGTTGGACAGCAGACCGAAGATCAAATCAAAGTCCTTAAAGGGCTTGAGGCTGTTCGTCAACGACCGGGCATGTATGTTGGCGGCCGCGATAGCCGCGCGCTGCACCACTTGATCTATGAAGTTGTTGACAATTCAATAGACGAAGCGCTTGCAGGAAGATGCGATCACATTATCGTCACTTTGCATAACAACGGTTATGTCTCAGTTTCAGATAACGGTGGTGGTATCCCTGTAGGCACCCACAAAGAAGAGCATATCTCAACGCTGCAAGTCGTCTTAACCAACCTTCACGCTGGCGGTAAATTCTCGACTGGCGCCTACAAGGTTAGCGGTGGTTTGCATGGGGTTGGCGTTTCTGCGGTCAATGCGCTCAGCGCAGAGATGATTGCCCGGATCTATCGTGAAGGTCATCTGTGGCAGCAAATCTATCACGCGGGAATCCCGACAACGCCAGTTGAGAAAGTACGCCCGTTAAATCAAGATGAGCATACTGGCACCACAATTACTTTCTTGCCAGATTTCACCGTCATGGAAGAAAACGAATTCAATTTTGCCACCCTCGCGCAGCGTTTTCAAGAGATGGCATTCGTAACCCGCAAAGTGACCATCACGTTGCGCGACGAGCGTATTGAGCCAATTGCCCGCGAAATGACCTTCTACTTTGAAGGCGGGCTGCGTTCTTATGTTCGCTACCTCAACCGCAACCGCACAGTCTTACATTCGGTTGTTTACGCTGAGCGAGACGTTGATTTTCCATCTGATGGGCGTGGATCTGCTTACGCCATCAATATTGAGGTTGCCTTTCAGTACAATGATACGGCAAATGTCTCTGAACTCGCCTTTGCCAATACCATCAATACCCCGGATGGCGGCACCCATTTAACCGGGCTTCGCTCATCCGTCACCGGCGTGATCAACCGCTGGGCGCGTAAAGCCAACTTGCTGAAGGAAAAAGAAAGCAATTTCAGCGGAAGCGATACGCTTGAAGGCCTCACTGCGATTGTCAGCATAAAGCATCCGCATCCATCGTTTGAGAGCCAGACCAAAGTGAAACTGCTCAACCCTGAAGTTCAGGGCGCGGTATCCCAGGTGGTGACCGAGGCTTTCAGCGAATACATGGATTTGAACCCGCGTGATGCCAAGCGCATTGTTGAAAAATGCATGATCAGCATGCGCGCACGCGAAGCCGCCCGTAAAGCCCGCGAGCTTGTGCGCAGCGGCCCCAGCCTTTTGGAAAGCAGCACACTTCCCGGCAAGCTGGCCGATTGCAGCGAGCGCGGCGAAAACGCCGAGGTCTTTATCGTTGAGGGCGACAGCGCAGGCGGCAGCGCCAAACAAGGGCGTGATCGCCATTTTCAGGCGATCCTACCTTTGCGCGGCAAGATTCTGAACACCGAACGCGCCCGCCTTGATAAGATGCTGGATAACAACGAAATCAAGGCGTTAATCAGCGCGCTAGGCACCGGAATCAGCGAAGATTTCACGTTAGACAACCTGCGTTATCATCGCGTTATCATCATGACTGACGCTGACGTTGACGGAAGCCATATTCGCACGCTGCTGCTTACTTTCCTCTTCCGGCAAATGCAGCCGCTGATCCAGCAAGGCCATCTTTACATCGCGCAGCCGCCAATTTTCCGCCTGCAAAGCGGCAAAGATCACGAATATATCTATAACGAAGCGGGGATGGTCGAAAACGAACTGCTTGCAAAGGCGCTGAAGCGTTACAAAGACCCGGATAAAGTGAAGGTGAGCCGCTACAAAGGTCTTGGTGAAATGAACCCGGATCAGCTGTGGGATACCACCATGAACCCGCAAACCCGCACGCTGTTACAGGTCACCATTGATGATGCCGCCGAAGCGGATCGCATCTTTGACATGCTGATGGGCAGCGCTGTGCCTCCACGCCGCCGCTTCATCCAAACGCACGCCAAAAACGTGCGCAACCTCGATATTTAGCCATTCCACGCGGCAGGATAAACAGATTTACCCTGCCGCGTCATTGATCTTATGACAAAAATCATCCCACTCGAAGAAGCAGCACAGCTTGTAAACAAC
The DNA here is from genome assembly GCA_014879665.1 of Anaerolineae bacterium. Classification (GTDB taxonomy): domain Bacteria; phylum Chloroflexota; class Anaerolineae; order Aggregatilineales; family Phototrophicaceae; genus Flexifilum. Next base: position 3,007 of record JACSRP010000030.1, read on the forward strand.
CAGATGACGCTGGCATTGGGCGGCATGACCGTTTACCGCCGCCCGATAGCCTTCGCCTATGAGCTGCTGCGGAGAAAACAGCCCCCTAAAGATTTAACCTTGCTGTGTTTCACTGCCGGTTATGAAAGCGATCTGTTGATCGGTGCGGGCTGTGCAAGCCGCATTCGCACGTGCTATTTTGGGCTAGAAGCCTTCGGTATTGCCCCGATGTTCACCCATGCAGCCGGGAATGGTGACATTGAAATCATCGAGGAAACCGAGGCTAGCCTTGCGCTGGGGCTTCGCGCTAAAGCCGCGCATATCAGCTTTTTGCCTTCTAAGGCGTGGTCAAAAACCGACCTGCCCCGCTTAAGGCCAGATGTGCAGCAAATTCACGATCCCTATACTGGCGATACGCTGTTTGCTTTTCCAGCCATTAGCTGTGATGTCGCGGTGCTGCACGCGCGTGAAGGCGACTCTTATGGCAGCGTTAAACTCAATCATAATTTAGGCGTAGATTTAGAGCTTTGCGCGGTTGCCAATACCGTGATAGTGACCGTTGAGAAGCTGGTTGATCGCGTCCTGCCAGATGGTACTGGCTTAGTCATACCGCCGCCGGGTGTTGACTATATCGCCGTTGCCCCGCATGGCGCTTATCCTACGAGCTGCTTTCCAGAGTATCCCATCGGTGGGGGCGAAATTTTACGCTATATTGACCGCTGCAATGCCGGGGAATTTGAACAATATCTGGCGTCGGTTCTGAATCCGGCAGAAGCCTGAAACGCTGAAACCTAACCATACGTATCATCTTAATCGCTTCTCGACAATATCAGGTCAAAAAATGACTCGTGCATCACGTAAAGTTACCCGTATCCTATGGGACAGCTTCCTTCTGCGCTGCCCGCAGTGCGGGCAAGGCCATACTTTTAAGGGATTGTTCAAACTTAACCCGACCTGTGAAGTTTGCGGGTTGCAATTTGAACGCGAATCTGGCGAATCTGTTGGCGGAATGTACATCAATCTTGGCGGAGCTGAACTGTTCACAGTTGGCGGTTTCATCGTGATGCACCTACTTTTTAAGCCGCCATTTGTGCCGCATCTCATTTTCTGGATCCTATTCAATATCGCCTTTGTTCTGCTCTTTTATCGCCATTCGCGCTCTTTATGGATGGGCATCGCCTATTTAACGCGCAATAAAGAGTGAGCCAAGAAAAAGAAATTAAACCTTAGAGGAAGAAGTCAAGCGCTGTGAACTTTATGTCCTCTATGCCCGGTTCTAACCGCTTAAGATCAGTACGCAGGTTTTGAGGCAATCATCCTGCAATCCACCAGTTCACCTATTGGCAGATCAGCAAATTACGACTAACATAGCCGTGATAAACTTTTTCGTCCAGGGGAGTTCGCAGCCAGCGAACTGAGAGGGCACGTTAAGCCGCGCCGACCCTTTTCACCTGATCCGG
>JACSRP010000029.1 GCA_014879665.1 Anaerolineae bacterium
TTTGAGCCGCAAACCCGCGAAGAGGCAAATTTCCTCTATTTGCGCCGCCCATTGGATGGCGCGAAGTTTGTCCGTGTACTTTCCGCCGCGCTGGATGGCAAAGATGTGGTCGCCGCAGCCTACAGCCAGCCATCGCCCAAAGAACGCACCCGCGAAGAAATCGCGGTCATCCCGCCGGTAGACATCCGTACTGCCGGGCGAATCATTGATACGCTGCTCAATGATGTAGGCGCTATGGCCGTAGTCCTTTCCAGCCGCGCCGGGGACGTCCTGCTCGAACAGGGAGCCGTCGGCTATATTGACCGGGACGAACTGACCACTGCGCTGCTGCCAACAGTGGGCGCAACCATCGGCATGGGGCGCATCGTCGGCGGGCATTCCACCGCGCTCATGGTCTACGATGGCGCGTCCTATAGCATTTATGTCATCTCAGTAGGGCTGCATCATTTTCTGAGCCTGATTTTTAACGCAGCCACCGGCGCGAGAGCCTTAGGCGCTGTCACCCGCTACGGAAGGCGCGCTGCTGAAGATCTGATCGCCTTAATTGGCGCAAACGCCTTGATCGTTGAAGCCCCACCATCCGAAGGCAAGCGCAAGAAGCGTACCACCACCACCGTCGCCGCAGTTCAGCTTGAACTTGATGTTGAACGACCGCTTGAGCCGAGCATCATCAAAGCCGAAGAATGGGGCGATGCGCCGGTTGAGCCAGTCCGCCCCGAACTGCCGCTGCTGGAACCAATTCAAGACCTCGATATCACCATCTTTCAGCAAGATATGAATAGCTTGGACGAAGGCGCGCTGGCCGATCTCTTTGATCCCGATAAGCTGGCCGCCATTGCCAACGAAACCCGCCGGGAGCGTGGCCCCTTAACCTATGATGAAGCGCGCGAACTGGGGCTGATTCCCTAAATCTCGATCCCCACCCCTAATCCTCACCTTGAGGGTTGGGGGTTTGCAAAATTCAACAAAGCGCCTACCCCAATGTGGGTTACAAATCGCCACCTGTGGGATTTCTTAATGCGGCAGCCTGCCAATCTCAATGGAACAGGCGTTCCGTTTCCCTTCAAGCATTGATGAAAAATTCACAAGATTCACGTAATTGCTATATTGCGCTCGCAAAAAGGTGGGTTATGATATTTGTACAAAGGTATAAATTTGGTTTGTTTATTATGTAAATATCGTTTGTTCATTGCTGGTTGAGAAGTGGGGAAGTCGCCATGTCCAACAATCCGCTAGATGAGCACAGCGTAGATATTCTGCTCTTTCTACTGCGCACCCAGTCCGCGGCTGATCGTTCGCGCGTGAAAATTCGTGAATGCTGCCAGTTGTCCCAGAAACAAGCCGATGAACGGATACGGCGTTTGACTGAACTGGGGCTGATCACCAAAGCCACCGACTACTACAACCTGACTGCATCAGGCAAAACCAGAGCCAAAGAACTGGATCAAGCTCAAAAAACAACCGGCGGCGATAAAACAAACATCACTCTCACTGGTTCTGTGATCGACAGCAATGTGACCATCACTGGCATCAGCGATGCATCAATGCCCACCACTGGCAAACTTGAGATGCCTGCGACTGCCAGGAAACCACAGTTGGATCCGCTGGCGACGCCGCTTGATTACAGCGATTTAACCGGCATGAAAACAACATCCCCGGTGTTTGCCGAAACGAACGATCAATCCACGCTGGATGCATCCGAGAGTCCGGTTCCGTCTTATACCATCCACCCGCTGCGCTTCACCGACACCTCGTTCTTGCAAAACGAGCGGCTCAAGAAAGAACCCGACGTAACCGTGCGCTTTGTCCTCACTTTTGAGGAGTTTCCCGCGGCGCTGCCGCTGCCAGTTGTAGATCGGGACAGCATGGGGCGTTCGCGCAAGAATGATATTTGGCTGCGCCATGACCTATGGGTCAGCGGGGAACAATGCCGTTTTCACATCAAGCAAACCAGAGGCAGCTACGAGCTTTACGTAGAGGATTTGAACAGCAAGAACGGCACCATTGTAGACGGAAAGCGAATCGCGCCGCGTAAACAGGTACCTTTAAGGCATGGCACGCGCCTGAAAGTTGGGCAGCATACAGCGATGATCATCACCCAGATTGCCGAGCCACTCCCTTTGCTTTCAGAGGCGATGAAGAAAATAGCATCTTCTGCCCCACAAACGATAAACGGGAAACCATCTGCTGCAATCTAAACGAAGGGCAGCCATTCACCGGGTCAATTGCGCGGTTTCAGCCTGCTTTAGCAGGTGTTGCTGGCCCGGCGATTTATCTATGTAGGGGCGCAGCACGCTGCGCCTCTTGAACAAATATGCACCCTAAATCTTCATTCAAATTTTTACTGTCGCCCTGCCTCTATCACTTCAACTCAAAAGCTTCCGGGCTGCATACCCGCAGCACCCCGCCCAGCTCATGGCCAATTACCAGCGTTTCGCCGTTGATACTCATCTGGATCGGGCCGTTGAACGGCGCGCGGCTGTTTAACAGAAACTTCGACCCCGGCTTCAACCCCAACTCGCCCAGATATTTCAGCTTGTCAGCATCATGCGTATTCACCCGGCTGATCGCGTAAATTTCCCCCGGCGTCTGCTCATTTAAGGGGAAATCCCGCACCCGCGGCATCACCCCCTCCGCCGACGGAATCGGTTCGCCATGCGGGCAGCGTCGCGGAAAATCCGCCATAATTTCCATCCGGTCTACCACTATATCGCTCACACTTCCACCGAGCGTATCCGCCGCGTCATGTACTTCGTCCCAGCCAAACTTCATCACGTTGACCAGAAATACTTCCACCAGACGGTGGCGGCGAATATTTTCTAACGCCGCCTGCTGTCCCTGCTGGGTCAGCATAATGCCGCGATAAGGTTCGTGTTCAAGGTATCCGGCATCCCGCAAACGCTGCACCATTCGGGTCACCGCAGGCGCAGAAACGTGCATCACCTCGGCCAGCGCCGAAGTCGAAATGTAGGGATCGTTATCCTGGTAGTAAGCGATGCGGTAGGCCTCTGCTAAATATTCCTGCATCGCGGGGCTTGCGCTCATCGCATTTCCTTTTTCTCTGAGGCGCAATAATTATGTTCATGGTCATCATAAATATAATCTCTGACCGGAAATTTAGCAATCATTAAATTGTATTTTAATCAACGTATGCGAAATAAAAATACTGCGGGGGCAGAAAAATGTAACACCCTAACCATTCGCTGGCAGCGACAGCAAATATTCCACAAGCGCCTCAATAGCTTCCGGCTCAACTTCAAAAATAAGCTGATGTTCGCCCGAAAGCTCAAAAACTTCATTCAGCGTTTCCGCGCTGCCATCGTGGAAATATGGCGCGCTTAACCACAACCAGCGCAGCCCAGGTGTATCAAAACTGCCGCCTGTGCCCACATCGTGAGTGTTCAAATCAACGCCCGCCGCGCCCATATGGCAGCTTGCGCAGTTCTGTTCCTCAAAAATTTCGCGGCCCCGTTCCACTTGTGCAGCAGCTGCCGGAGTCGGGTTTTGCGGGGGTCGCAGTGAGGTCAAATAGATCGTCAGCGCATCCAGTTCCGGTGAAAGCCCCGCGTGAATATTGGCGTTCTCCAGTGGGCTTGGCAGTTCCGGAATCAACCCCTGCCCCGCCTGCCAGCGCCGAATCTTGATCTCTATATCCGCCAGTTCATCCCACGATCCATTCCAGCGATACGGCGGCGTTTCCGGCAAGCCAAACAGTACCGGCGTATTCACCGGCACATCGCCGAAGCCATGCCACACCCGCCCATCGCTCAAACCGTCAAAATGGCAGGTCGCGCAGCTAATCGCGCTGCCCGCCGCCATCTGCGGATCTGCCGCACTGTTGAAATATGTCTGCCCGATCAGCTCATCAGCCTGCACCGCCACCCGGCTGATCGGGTAATTTTCCAGCACTTCAAGCGTAGCCGGGTTTACAATCGAGATGGTGTTTTCCAGCGCGTTATGCACATACAGCCGGGAATTATCCACGTTCAGCAGCAGCCCGCGTGGGTTTATGCCAACCTCAATATGCCCGCGCGCTAGGCCGGTATTCAGGTCAATCACGCTCACATCGTTGCTGCCCGCATTGGCAACATACAGCCGGCGGCTAAACCGATCTAACGCCACCGCAAACGGCAGATTCACTGACTGCCCCGCCGTAGTCAGGTTGATTTGTTCGGAAAACTGCGGTTGCATTTCCCGCAAATTCAGCACATTCACAACCGGCTGAGCAATCCGGTCATAGGTCAAATTCCGCGCGGAAGCATTCAACCGGGTTTGCGGCAGGTAGATAATTCCCCGCGTAATATCCAGCGCAATCGCCGCCGATACGCCGCTGTCTATGCCAGTATTCACCGTCTGAACCACTCGCCCCTGCGGCAAATAAATCAGGCTGAATTCGCCGCTCTGAAAATGGGTGACGTAGATAAATTCGCCCCACAGCG
>JACSRP010000251.1 GCA_014879665.1 Anaerolineae bacterium
TTTCCATCGTGTATTCCAATGGCGGTGATGATCGCGCTGATTATAGCGTGAGGGCTTGCGGACGGCGCAAACACAAACAATTTTTGTGAATATTGCTGTGATAAAGTGAGAGCAGCAAACATTACCTGCTTCAGGAGCGGAACATGATCAAGGTGACGCGCATCGGCGTGAATTCGGCATTTAAGGTAGGCGCGGTCGTGTATGCGCTGTTCTGGGCGGTATTCGGCCTGTTTTTTGTGGTGTTTCAGGGCGCAATCACCAGCCTGTTCTTTATAGGAATGGGCAGTTCCAACAGCGCCAGTTTTTCCAGCAGCGGGATGAGCGGCGGCGATCTTGGTATTTTTTCCGCGATCAGCATCGGATCTCTGATCTGTTTTTACGCAGTCGGCGTTGTGATTGCGGGGTTATCCGGCGGCATTTCGGCGGCGCTGATGGCGATGTTTTATAACTTTACAGTGCGGCTGGTTGGCGGGCTAGAAATTGAAATGGCGGGCAACCCGGCTTATGCAACACGTGGGGGGACGCTGCTGGATGAGATTGAGGAAGACTTGAGCGGGAAAGCGAAGCGGTATTAGCGGCTAAAGTGCTATCTATCTGAAACTTAGGATATTTATGAACATCTCCTCTGCCTCCGTTTTCCGGCGGCTGGTACAATGATCGCAAGATGTGATTAGATCATGCCATGCCATACAGAAACGAAATTGACCTCAACAAATATCGCGGGGGGCTGCTTGCCATCCTGCACCCCATCGCCAGCGATCCGGGTTATGACGAACGGCGCATCAATAAGCTGGTGCAGAAATATGGGCGTTCGCAAGGCGGGCGCTTTTTCAGCCGTGATGAGCTGATCCGCGCGTACCGCCAGTTTGCCGGAAAGGATCTGCCGCCATTTGATGCGACGGTGATCGAGCGCCTGCGAATGAAACCGGTGCGTTCGGCCAGCGGGGTGACTCCGGTGACGGTGCTGACCAAGCCGTTCCCTTGCCCTGGCGAATGCGTGTTTTGCCCGAACGACGTGCGGATGCCGAAAAGCTATCTTTCGGATGAGCCGGGCGCGCAGCGGGCAGAGCAGAATGCGTTTGACCCCTATCTTCAAACTTATTCGCGGCTGCGGGCATATTTCAACACTGGCCATCCTACCGACAAGATCGAAGTGATTGTGCTAGGCGGGACATGGTCGTTTTATCCTGAAGCCTATCAAATCTGGTTCGTAAAGCGGATTTTTGACGCGCTGGAAGATTTTGGCGCGGGGGTAGACCGCACCGGCGAAATATGGGCGGCGCTGGAAAGTGCCTCGCAGCTTCATCCTGCCAATAACACGCCGCAAGTAACGATTCACGGCGCGGAGTTACAGCACACTTACAATCAGGTGGTGCAGTCTATTTATGCCGATGAGATGCGGCGATCACGCGAGTTAGGCGAACGGCTTCAAGAGCAGGAACGGAGCCTGATAGATGAATACGCGACGTGGGAAGAACTGGAAGCCGCACACGCGCGCAACGAAGATGCACCCTGCCGCTGTGTGGGGCTGGTTGTGGAGACGCGCCCGGATCATCTATCAGAAGCGGAAGTGATCCGGATTCGCCGGTTGGGCTGCACCAAAGTGCAGATCGGCTTTCAGAGCTTGAGCGATGCGGTGCTGCGGGTGAACAAACGCGGACATGAAGTGGCGGCCACCCGCCGCGCGGTGAAGCTGCTGCGCCGGGCTGGATTCAAAATTCACGCGCATTGGATGCCAAATTTGTTGGGTGCTGCGCCTGAGGGCGACCTTGAGGATTACCGGCGCTTGTTTGGCGATCCCGATTTCCGCCCGGACGAATTGAAAATTTACCCGTGTTCGCTGATTGAGAGCGCGGAATTGATGAAGTTTTACCAGCGCGGCGAGTGGCAGCCATATACCCATGAGCAGCTTCTGGAACTGCTGACTGGCGCGTTCCGGTTAACGCCGGAATACTGCCGCCTGACGCGGGTGATCCGCGATATTCCGGGTACCGATATTGTAACGGGCAATAAGACGACTAATTTCCGGCAGCTGGTCGAAAATGCGCTGGCGGCGCGTGGCGAACACAGCGCCGATATTCGTGCGCGGGAAGTGCGCTTTCGCGCGGTAGATGCCGGCACATTGCAATTAGATGAATTGTGGTATGAGACCAGCGTTGGACGGGAAGTGTTCTTGCAGTTCATCGCTGATGACCGGGAAATTGCCGGGTTTTTGCGGCTGGCGCTGCCAGATGAAAATGCGCCTTCGTTCATTGAAGAACTTCAAGGCGCGGCGATCATTCGTGAGCTGCATGTTTACGGACAGTCGCTGGAAATTGGCGAAAGCGCGCCGGGAAAAGCGCAGCACAGCGGTCTGGGGCTGCGGCTGATTGAGCGCGCCGTTGAGATTGCGGCGGCGCAGGGTTACGGGAATTTAGCGGTGATCAGCGCGGTGGGCACACGCGGCTATTACCGCAAACGGGAATTTGTAGACGGTGTGCTGTATCAGCACCGGGCGCTTTCGTAACATTACTATTTTTTCACGTCTTTTGCGGGTCATGGTATGATTGGCGCGTTTGAAGGCTTGTAAACCCACCGAGAGCAGCTATGGATTCTATCGGGCAGATTGACCGCCGCCGCCGTAACTTACAGGTCGTGCTGTTTCTCATCATTCTAGCAACGCTGCCATTTTACTGCGCTGGCTTCGTACTGTTGGGTACTGCGCCGGGGATGAGGGCGACGCCAACGGCGCAGGCAACGACGCCTGCCGCCCTGACGCGCACGCTGGCTACTTCCACCCGGATTGCCTTTCCTAGTCTGACCCCGCTGCCGGGTGGCGGCATCAACCTTCCGCCAACGCCAGGACAGTTCTTCCCAACTGTGGTTTTCCCGACGGCGATATTCCCCACGTCAAGTATCCCGACTTCTACCTTCTTCGTGTTTCCGACGGCGACGGATGCACCTTCGCTGACGCCGTACCCGACGGATGTGCTGTTCCCGTCGCCCACTGAATCGCCGCTGCCGTTCCCGACAGACTCGATGATCGTCACGGCAACTGCGACGTTAGATATTCCTGATTCGGATGGGGACGGCGTGCCGGACAACATTGATCTTTGCCCCGGCGTACCCGGCATCCCGCCAGATGGCTGCCCGGCGATTTTGCCAACGAGCAGCGAACCTACGCCGATACCACCGGGGACATGACGACGATAGATAATGCGAAACCATGGCATTGAGAGGGATGGGGGCGAGGGCTTTTCACCCCAGAACCTGTATCTAACGTTATAGCAACCTTCATTGCCCGTGCATTATTGTCGGGTTATACTGCGATCAACGTGCGGATTACCATAAAAGAGACGGATCGGGATGGCGGACTTTACCCCACATGAAGCACCGGCGACGGATGCGCTCTCACTGCCCCTTGTGCCGCCGGTCAAACTGATCGGGCGCGATGATACGCTGCGCAGCATTTACGGGAATCTCCGTGAGGCGAAACCCGTGCTGCTCTACGGTGCCCCCGGCATTGGCAAATCTGCGCTGGCCGCCACCCTCGCCAGCGCCTACACTGATCTCGCTGGCGGCGTACTGTATCTTACAGGGCGCAATAATACGCTTGCTGATTTGATAGCGCGTATTGGCCGCGCCTATCGCAATAACGATATCACCCTCTCGGATGCGCCGGGCAATTTGACCTCAACCGCCGCCGACCTTCTCGCTAACAACCGCCCATTGGTGGTGTTGGACGGCCTGCTTAATCCGCAGGTTACTGCGGACTTTATGCAGCGCTGTATTCGCAATGTTCCGGTGCTGCTGGTGAACGAAGCTGAAATTAGCGGCCCGTGGCAAAATCAGCGGTTGGGCAAGTTAGAACCTGCTCACGCGCAGGCTATGTTGAAACACCTCATTGATCAATCGGTTGAAACCGGCGATAGCGATCTGGATATGCTGGCCGGGACGCTAGGGTATACGCCGTTTGCGCTATCCGTCGCGGCACACTGGATCAAAGTCACCAGACAGCCGATCAGCACCTTTATTGAGCAGATTCCAAAGACCACCGGCACAGAGGTTTCGCCTTCTTTACTGGCCTTAACCGCTAGTTTCCGTTCGCTGACCGGCGGTGCGAATAATGCTTTGCAAGGATTGCTGCTGGTATTGGGCGCAACCTTCACCGGGGGCGCGTCTGCTGAGATGATCGCCATGATCGCAGGTGCGCCAATAGAGGCGATCAATAACGCGCTGGGTATGCTGGTTCAGCGCGGCTTGCTGGAGCGTTCCCAACGTTACGGGCAGCCCTATTATCGCCTGCACGAAATCACCTACACGTTCCTGCAAACATGGCTGCGCGGCTCGAAAGGGCTGGAATCGCTTCAGGGCAAAGTGCGCAATGCGGTACTGGCCTACACTAAGAAATATAGCGAAAATGCCCGGGCTAATCCCACCGACACGATCCCCGGTGATCGTCTCGCCACGGAAATGGATCTGATTCTTGCTGCCGCCCAATGGGCAGCCGACAGCGGCGACCGCGACGTTGCCAACCAGCTCGCGCCAACCTTGATGACCGCTGGCAGCTTCATTTCTGAACGCGGCTATACCTACGAAGTCCTGCTTCTGCGCCGTCTGGGATCTACCTCTACCAGCGCGTTTCCCGCTTACGAATCGCTATCGCCGCTGCCTGTTGTCGTGAAAAGCGACTCTGCGAGTGCGCCCCAGGCGAACGATGAGCCAGGTGGAGATGAAGATCTCATTGATGATAGCGACGATCTGATCGAAGATGAATTCGATGATGAAGGTGAAGAAGATATCATCGAACTGGAAGAACTTGATGATGCGGAAGACGACGAAGAAGACGATAATAATTTAGACGACGAGGAAGACTCAGGATTAATTCCCTTCGGAGATGCTGAATCCCCCGATCCGCAGCGTCTGAATGTCATCCGCGCCAAACAGTCTGGCGACCGCCGCGAACAGGCTGAGAGCTTGAGCGCACTCGCTAAAACACAGGCGGGCGAGGGCAAGCAAACTGAAGCCATCTCATCCTATTCGGAAGCATTGATTCTTTATGAAGGGCTGAACGATACGCCCGGCATGCTCGCCTCTCTGGAGGCGTTGTCCAGCTTAACCCTCGCCACTGAAAATTCTCAGGCGACAGTTTTGTATGCCACCCGCGGCGTCCATCTTGCGCGTGATGCGGGCAGCGATTTTGCCCGCATGAATCTGCTGATCTCGCTGGGTGATGCCCGCCAGCAGCTGGGCGAAAGCGAAGATGCGCTGCGCGCCTACGAATCAGCGCTAGAACTGGCGCGCTCAGAAGAGAATGCCGAGAAAGAAGCCTCGATCCTCTACAAACTCGGTTACGCTCAACTGGACGACGGCAATTCTAACGAGGCCATTGACGCATGGGAGAAAGCGCTCACGCTGTATAAGCAGCAGGAAAACCGCGCTCAGGAAGGCAAAACTATTGGTGGCATTGGCACCGCTAACGGCGAATTAGGCCGCTGGGCAGAAGCCATCGGCTATTATGGCTCGGCGCTGCACATCGCCCGCGAAGTCAAAGATCAGGACGAAGAATTCCTCGAACTGACCAATTTAGCTTATGCCCATGTACAGGCTAATCAATTGGGTCAAGCTGTTCTGCGCTACCGTCAGGCGCTGCACAGCGCCTACACGATGAACGATAAGGAAGCAGTCGTTAGCGTAACTGTAGACCTTGCCCGCCTGTTGGTGGAAAGCCCGCGCCATCTTTCAATTGCTGAACTGATCGTTAATTCGGCGCTGGAACTTGATTCGGCAGACCGTGATTTGCGCCGCCTGAAAGAGCGTATCGAAGACGAAAAAGAGGCGTTTGGCGAAGACATTGAATATAAGACGATCAAAGGCACCGCCAGAGATTACGCGGCCAACGCCGCCGCGATGGAATAGGCTCTCAAATACAGAGCCATAGAAAAACGGGTGTCCTGCTGAAAAGGACACCCGTTTTTATTGTAATATGCTGCTTTGTTGTTTGCCTTTGCGCGTATCTCGCCGCGCCCCACGTAGCCAGATTTTAGCTGGCTTAATTCGCCGGCAGCCAGAAGCCGAATTTGCTGCCTGCGCCCGGCTCGCTTTCCAGCCACACTTCGCCTTTATGCCGCTCGATCACCGCCTTCACCAGATGCAAGCCTAGCCCTCGTCCAGCGGCTAAATCTTCAGTATCGGGGCGCGGCACCCGGTAAAATGCCTCAAATACGCGGGGAAATGCCGAAGGCGGAATACCAATTCCCGTATCTTCGACTACAAAATTCACGCGGCGGCCTTCTACCGCGCTATAAACCCGGATACGGCCACCTTTCGGCGTATATTTGCTAGCATTTTCCAGATAATTCTCCATCGCCTCGCGAATCGTGACGGCATTCACATGAATTGCGAATGTGCTGTCTATATCAACGTGCACCTCAATCTGTTGATGTTTGGCATCAAACTGCGGGCGCATCTGGTTCAATGCCGCGGCGATCAGCTGCTCAAAATAGACCGACTCCACCATTTCCATTGGTGATGTGCGAATTTTCTCCACCCGCAGCAGATCGTCCAGCAGTCGCTGCATCCGGTTGGACGCCTTCTCAATGGCTTCAAGATATTCTTTAATGGGTGAACCTTCAGTAATTTCGAACTCGATCAGTGAGCAGTAGCCAGTGATCAGCGCCAGCGGGCTGCGTAAATCGTGCGAGGCGATATGCAGCATCTCATCCTTAAAACGATTCAGATCACGCAGCGTGGTGATGTCGCGGATCACTACCACATAGCCGCCGCTGCCATCTACGGAGCTTTGCCATACGCTGATATTCAGCAGGTAATCGCGCCCCCTGCTTTCTGAATGTGTTTCAAATGACCACGACTGACCGGCTTGCAGCGGGCTTCGACCGACATCGCGTACCAGTTCCAGCAGGCTCTCGCGGCGCACAAGCTCATCAATAGACATGCCCACCAGCGCATCTGTTGGCAGATCCAGCCACCCGGCGGCGATATGATTGGCGCGCAGCACCTGCCCATCATGAGCCAGCACGATCAGCGAATCGGGCATCGCGCTCAAAATTGCTTCCAACTGGCGCTCTTTGTGACGCATACGGCCGAAAAGTGTGGCATTATGCAGCGCAACTGTTGTCTGGTTGGCAATAATCGTCAGCGTTTGCAGGTCGCTATCCGCGAAATACCCCGGTTCGCTGTGCAGCAGGGTGAGCACCCCGATCAGTGCGTTGGCGGTCTGAAATGGGACGCACAGCACTGAACGCGCCGATGAAGTGCTGTCATTAAACGTCACCCACCGCGAGTCATTGCGGGTGTCTGCAATGACCGCTCCAGCACGTGCGCGCGCTACCCATCCTGCCAGCCCGGTTTGCATCACCCGCCGGGCAAAGCGCACTGATTGCGATTGATCCATACGCTCAATGCCGCCGCTGCCCCGCCGATACTTGATCAATATCTGTTCCCAATCTTCAGGGATATCAGGGTTCAGCATCAGGCTGGCACGCTCTGCGCCAAAGGCTTCCGCGGTCAGTTCAATCACCCGTTCGAGAAGCTGCTCCCGATCTATCAGGGTAAGCATCTGCGAAATTTCAGAAAGCAGATCGAGATCTTCGGAAGTTGGCTTTTTCAACAAGGGTGTCCCTGGCATTCTATGCTCTCTTGCGCGATGGTGATGAATTTCGACAGGCCAAACCGTTTTTATACATCAAACTAAAGCAGTATGCTTGCGAGTTACAATATAGCGTTATGGTCTTAATACACTCTCTATTCTTCAGTATGCACAGTGTTGAATTTCATACAATGGGTATTTTTCACGTAGTGTCGCGAATCTGACGGGGAAAACTTATATCTGGCGGCGGCGTGTCTGAATGAAATGCTCCGGCAAAATAATCTCAGTATTTTTCCCCTCACCCTGCTTGCTATTTGCAGATAGAGTGAGGGGAAGTGAGAAGGTATACTTCACCCCAACTCCACCGGCGCCGAAACCAGCGCCGCCAGCAGTGCGATACAGGCTTCCACATCGTTTACGTCAACGGTTTCACTGGGCGTATGCACGTACCGGCAGGGGATCGAAATAGCGCCGCTGGGCACGCCTGCCCGCGCGATCTGTATTCCCGCCGCATCCGTTGTTCCCAGCGAGATCAATTCGCGCTGATACGGAATCGCCTCTCGTTCAGCCGTCTGGGTCATCCAATCGCGGATTGCGGGGGGCACCACCAGCCCGGTATCGTGTATCTTGATGGCCGCGCCGCCGCCCAGCCGAACCTCATTCTTCTCGACGTTGATCATATCGCCTGCTGGCGTCACATCCAGCGCAATACCAATGTCAGGATCAACGCTGTAGGCAGCTGGCCGCGCCCCGCGCAGCCCCACTTCTTCCTGTACCGTGAATACGAAATAGACTTCATTCTGAACCCGCTTCTTCAGGCGGCGCATGGCTTCAACGGCCACCACGCAGCCCACCCGGTCATCCATCGCTTTGGCGATCACCCGGCTTCCGCGCTGTTCCATCGTGCGGTCAAACACCGCGGGCATGCCCGGTTCAATCGTAGGCTCACCTTCTCCAGTGCTAACATCCACATAATATTGATCCAGCGCGGGCGCGGCAGTTCGCGCCGCCCCAAAGTATTCAGGCATGGCCAGCGTGCCCAATGTGCCATCCTCAAAGCGCACCCGCGAGCCAAGCAGCGCGGTATTCACCAACCCGCCGATGGGTGAGAAACGCAGGTAGCCGGTTTTCTTCTCGGCAAACGTGACCATCAGGCCGATTTCGTCCATATGCGCGGCCACCATAATCTTCTTGCCGCCTTTGCCCACCCGACAGATCATATTACCCAATGGGTCAACCGTAATTTCATCGGCATATGGTTCCACCATCCGGCGGATGATGGCGCGAACGCCATGCTCATAGCCCGATGGCCCCCATGCTTCAGTGAGGGTTTTCAGGGTTTCGAGCATCGTTTCGCTTTCGGGTTGCTTCTTCGTAGGCTTCACAGCCTGTCGCTTGCTTGCCATATCAGTCACACTCCAGTAGGCACAATTTATCGTGGCTGTCTTGATCAGGCAGCCGCTTAAACCTGTTGATAATCTGCCGGGGTAATTTTTCGCAGCGCCGCCTGAACCAGCCGCAGCGCCCGATCATAATCTTCACGCAGCAGCAGCGCCGCCGGGCTGTGAATGTAGCGGCATGGCAGCGAAATGACCGCGGTAGGCACGCCTCGCCCTGATGTATGAATCGTCCCGCCATCAGTGCCGCCGCCCGCTGTACTCTTGAACTGATAGGGTATCTCCTCCCCGGCAGCGGTCTTTTTTAGAAAGGCCAGCAGCTTCGGATTTACGATCATACTGGCATCCTGAATCGTTAGCGTCGGGCCTTTGCCCACGCAGCAAGTCGGGTTTATTTCCGTCTCATCGTCCGCCAACGGCGATAGGCTTGGCAAATCGTTTGCCGTCGTCCCTTCCAGAATCAGCGCCACGTCCGGCTGTAAGGTTTGCCCGACGACCTGCGCCCCGCGCAGTCCGATTTCTTCCTGCACGGTGAACGCCGCCAGCACCTCTACCGGATACGGCCCGCCGCGCAGCACATCCACTAGCAGCGAACATCCAGCGCGATCATCAAAGGCTTTGCCACGAAGCATCCGCCCGCCGTCCAGCTCACGAAACTGCGTATCGAAATTGACGCGATCGCCGCGCTTTACTTTCCCGGCGACTTCATCTTTATTGGCCGCGCCAATATCAATGCGTAAGCTGCTCATCTTGACCGCATTTTGATCGTTATTCTTATGTATTGGCGTCCATATGATCACGCCTTGCAGCGCGCCGATTTTCACCCGCTTGCCCGGCAAAATACGTTCATCAATGCCGCCTACGTTAGTGAAGCGGATCAGGCCGTCACTTTCGAAGCCGGTCACCATTAACCCTACTTCGTCCATATGCGCCGCCAGCAGCACCCGCAGCGGCGGCTTGCCGCGCCCCGCCGCCGGAAGCCGCCCGGTCACGCTGCCCATCGAATTGACGGTGATATCTTGCAGCGTCCCCTTCACTTCATCGAGGATGATCTGGCGCACGGCATCTTCACTGCCGGAAAGCCCGACCGCGTTTGAGAGTTGTTCCAGAATCACACGTCCACCGCCTCATCCCACGCAATCGCCGCCAGAAATTGATCGTCTAATTCAGAGATAAAATGCGCCATCAGCCGCCCGCAGCGTTCAATGTCCCGCAGGTCTAATGTCTCAACTGGTGCGTGCATATTGCGGATTGGCACTTCCAGCAGCGCCGTAGGGATTCCCTGCAAAGCCACCTGTATCGCCCATGCGTCGGTGCCGCTGTTGGCTGGGATAATATCCTCTTGCAGCTTAATTTCATGCCGCTTAGCCGTGTCTCGAATGCGATCCGACAGCTTGAGATGGAAATTTGCGCCAAAGCCGATTCCCGGCCCCCCGCCCATCTCGCAGGATGAGTCTGCGTCCACGCCCGGCTGCTGCGCGAAGGTCACATCCAGCGCAATCGCCGCATCCGGGGCAATTTTGTAAGCCGAAGTTTTTGCGCCAATCAGCCCGGTTTCTTCTTGTACCGTCGCCGCCGCGTACACATTCCATTCATGATTCAGCGACTGTAGTTCGTTCAGGCATACCGTCACTGCCGCCACACAGGCGCGATCATCGAATGCCTTGCCGGCTACTTTCGTGCCTAAAAGCTCCACAAAAGGCGCGTCAACCGTGATCAAATCGCCCACTTGCACCAGTTCGCCCACGCGTTCCGGAGACAGCCCCACGTCAATCAGCATTTCGTCAAAGGTGGGATATTTGCTGCGTGCCGCCGGCGTCAACAAATGCGGGGGTTTCGCCGCCACGATGCCCGGAAGTGCCTCGCGGCCATGCACGATCACCGCCTGCGCCGGCATCAGCCGGTTATCAATGCCGGAAATGCGCCGAAATCTGATGAATCCATCTACGAGTCCGGTCACGATCATGCCAATTTCGTCCATATGCGCCGCCAGCATGATCTTCCGCGCGGCGGTGCCGTTATGCGGGCGAGTCGCCCGCTTGATACCGATTAAGCTGCCCAGTCCGTCTTGTTGAAATTCATCAACCAGATCGCCCCATGCTGCGCGCACAATCTCGCGCACAGGCGCTTCATGCCCGCTGGGGCCATGCGCCTCGCTCAGCGCGCGAAGATGCGCCTTGAGTTCAAATGCCAAAGTGCCTCTCCTTGATTGAATAACCTGAGTTTTGAATAGATCATACTTTTAGATTCTCACCCTGCCTAACGGCCGCGCCCTCTCCGGTTAAATACTGCGCATTAGGGGAAAGGACATGAGCATCAGAGGAGGGCGGACTTTGAATGTGAGTATATATTACAAGGCTGGAGAAAAAAGATTACGCTTTAGCAGGTTCGCCCTCCGGTGGGGGAACGGGCAAATCCTCAACGGCTGTATCTTTCCATTTTGCGCCTTCTTCGACCAGCATCACCGGAATGCCGTTGCGAATCGGGTATTTATAGCCAGAATCAGTGCTGACCAGCCATGATTCTTTAACCAGCTCCAGCCGTCCAGGATCTTCGCCTTTGTCTTTCCAGTGTACGGCGACCGGGCAGCGCAGCAGTTCAAGCAAGGTTGGGTCAATTGGGGGTGTCGTTTCGCTCATTTGATTGCACTCAATGTTGACTTTACAAGCGTGAGTATAGCCCCGCGCCCGCATGGCCGTCAATGAAGGAACTCTCCCGCAATTGAAGTTTGCAAAATAGGCGGGATAGCAGAGTATAATCTTGCGCTAGAGAGCCGATACATTATTTTTGAATTGCTTAATCATGAATAAGAGAATCTTTCTTCGCGGTGCCGGCTGGAAGCTGCTGCTCATCCTCGCAGTGTTATTTCTAGCGTTCGCCGTCATTTACAGCCTCTATATCTCAGCCATCATCCTGAACGGAGGATAGCGTGCGCGGATCACGATTATTTTTTGGTATCTGCGCGGTGGCGGCGGCGGCGTTTCTGCTGGCGCTGCCGCTGCTGGTTTCAAGCCAACCGGCTGCTTCCCCGACTGAATCGGCGGCGCGTGGTCAGGCGTTATGGAGCGCGAACAACTGCGCTGGATGCCACACGCTCTATGGTCAGGGGGCTGGCTTTGGTTCTGATCTCACGCATGTTGTGTCGCAGCGCAGCCCGGAAGACCTGAACGAGTTTTTGTTCAACCCCGGCGCTTTCCACGAGAGCAGCCGCATGATGCCACGCCTCTTATTGACGCGCTCTGAACGTGAAGATCTGCTGGCGATGCTGCGCTGGGTGGACGCTCATGCAGTGAACGCGCTGCCAGTCAGGCTGGTCGCGCAGAATGCGCCCACGGAACGCGAACAAAATTCGGGACTGGCTGAGGACGTCGTGCCAACGGATCCGGTGGAGATAGGGCGCGCTCTCTTCTCTCGTGCTCCGGCGATTTGCTCCACCTGCCACTCGCTGGAACCGGGCGTGACTATTGTTGGCCCAAGCCTTGCAGGTATCGGTACGCATGGTTCCGCCCGCGTTGAAGGCATGAATGCAGAACAATATATTCGCGATTCGATTTTGAACCCCGGCGATTTCCTGTCTCCCGGCTTTAGCAACCTGATGCAGCAGAATTTTGGCGATTTGCTCACCGCTGAACAGATCAACGCGCTGGTCGCCTTTTTACTCGCGCAAACGGAAGAAGGTGATGTATGAGGGCTAACGCTTCGGGGCAAACCGTCTACCGTATGTTTGCGCTGTCGCTGCTGTTATGGATCGCATCGCTTTCCGCCTCGCTGCTAGCGGCGCTGAAATGGGCTGGCACTGACCCGTTAGCGACATCGCTTCCATTTCACCACGCGAACAGCCTTGCGGGGCTGCTTAGTAATTTAGCGATATTGACCGGCCTGCTCGGCGGCGGCCTGTATATGACCGCCTCAAATGGGGAAAACGGGACGAAAAGCCCCGCGGCGCTGAAATGGGCGGTAAACGGCTGGATTGCGCTGTCGGTAATGGCTGCCGCCGCTGGAGTACTACACATTGGCGGAAGTTGGAGTGAGATTGCCATATCGCCAATCATCATGATCGCCATTCTAGTCATGCTGGTGGTCTTTGTCGGGCTGCTGCTGGGTGCGCGGCCTGATCCGACTGCGGCTGTCCTGATCATCGGCGTGGTGTTTGTCGCGTTGGGGCTGCTGCTGAACTTGCTGCCGGCTGGCGATATACAGATGGCGGTGATGCAGGATACATTGGGGCGGGGCAGTCTGTATTTCATTGGCTATCCACTGGCGGGAATCGGTCTGGTATTCTGGCTGGCAGGACGCTTCAGCAGGGTTTCGCCCGAATGGACACAGCAGGGTGTATTTTCGTGCGGCGCATTAGCGATCCTCGCTGGCATTTGTTTAATCGCCGCGCGGCTGACAACGGTGGTAGAGGGCGGAATTCCGCAGGTCGTTAGCGCGGCAGGAATCGTCGTGATTCCGCTGGCTTACGTCATTATCGCCGCGCATATTTACCGCACATTGAGCGAACGTAATGGGACGGCGACGCTGGCGAGTCACTGGACGGCGCTGGCGGCGTTGTGCTGGCTGATCGTGGCGGCCTTGAGCGCGATATTTGCGATTCCGGGCGCGGCGCTGTATGTGGCTGGAACTCAGCTTGCGCAGGCTCAAACGGCGCTGTTCGGGTTGGGTGTGCTGGCGATAATTTTAGGCATGATGAACCAATCGGGCGCTGAACTGCGTGGGGAAAATACGCGCATCACCGGCCTAATGCCGTTCTGGTTGGTGGCGTTTGGCGGGATCGGCGTGGTTTTGCTGCAAGCGGCGGTTGGTGTGGCGCAGATTTTCACAGCGCGGGTTTCGGGCATCGGATTTTTGGATACCGAAGCGGCCATTGCGCCGCTTTATTTGCTGCGGGCGGCATGTTTGATCTTGCTGGCGGCTGGCGCGCTGATTTATCTGGCGGGATTCTGGGCACGACGCCCCTATGCAGCTCATGACACCGAAGCGACCTCTGGCATGGCGGGAGCGACAAATGCCTGAAAGTACAATCACAAAACCGAAGCGCCGCTGGCTGGCGTGGCTGCTGATCACCCCCGCGCTCTTGCTTTGCGGGGTGTGCAGCTTGCTGGCATTTTTGCCAGTACCCGAAGACCCGATCATTCCCGCGGCTGAACAGGGCGGAGGGGCAAGGCAAGGCGAGAATACCGGCTCTGGCCTCCAACTCGTATGGGAAGAACTGCCTCCGGTAGATGCAGATCAGGCCGCATTGGGGCGGCTGCTCTTTTATGATCCCGTGCTTTCGGCAAATAATGATCGCGCTTGCTCAACATGCCATCACCCTGATCTTGGCTTTAGCGATGGGCTGCCGGTGGCTGCGGGCAGTCATGGCGAAGAACTGCGCCGGAATACGCCGACGCTTTGGAATGTCGCCTTTGCCAGCAGTTTATTTCTCGATGGACGTGCCGATTCGCTGGAAGATCAGATGCTTACGCCGCTGACTAGCGAAGACGAGATGGGCGCAGATATTGGCGAAATGTTGGAGGAACTGCGGGCAATTTCCGAATACGAGACGCTGTTCAACGCGGCGTTTGAGGATGGAATCACTGTAGGTAATGTGCAAACTGCAATTGCCGCATTTGAGCGTACACTGCTCACCCAGGATTCGGCCTTTGACCGCTTTGCGGCAGGGAATGAGAACGCGCTGACCCCGACGCAGCGACGCGGCTTTGACGTATTTCGCAGCGCCCAAACCCGCTGTTTTGAATGTCATGCGTGGCCAACGTTCACCCATGACACATTTCACGTATTGGGCGTGCCAGATCGTGACCCTGACAACCCCGATCTCGGCCAGTCCGAAACCGTGAATGCGCCAGATGCGACCCGCGCGTTTCGCACCCCGGGACTACGTAATGTGGCGCTAACTGCGCCGTATATGCACAACGGCGCTTTCGATTCACTGGAGCAGGTGATTGACTTTTACGCGCAGGGCGGCGGCCCGGCTTTCGGCGTGGATGTGATTGTAGATGAGAAAGTGGCCGGTTTTGACCTGACCGCGCAGCAGACCGATGATTTGGTGCAGTTCTTGCTGGCGCTGACTTATGAGCCGCCGGATTTGATCACGATTCCTGAAAATGTGCCCAGCGGCCTGCCGGTAGCGCAGCACATTGAAAACCCGGTGCGCGAACAGTTGGTGATGGCTGAGGCGCAGGAAGCGGCTGATCTTGAAGTGCGCGAGCCGCAAACTTTCATCGTTGCGCCGGGCGAGACCATTCAAGCGGCGGTAGATCGGGCGATGCCCGGCGATACTGTACTGGTGCAGCCGGGTGTGTATCACGAGACGGTGTACGTTGACCGCCCGAATATTACCCTGCGGGGTGAGCTGGTAGACACGAACGGCGATGGGCGCATGGATGGCGACGATGAGCGCGCATGGCTGGATGGCGAGCATGTGTTGAGCGATGGCTTCAACACCACCGGCGATGATTTCTTGCTGGAAGGGTTCGGCATTCGCCACTATCTGGGTAACGGCGTGCTGACGACTGGCGCGCAGCGGGTGGTCTATCGCAGCCTGTTCGTTCAAGATACCGGCCTGTATGGCGTATACCCGGTTGAAACCACCGATGTGCTGATCGAATTTGTCGAGGCTACGGGAATCAAAGATGCGGCGGTATATGTTGGGCAAAGCCGCGGGCCGATCATCGTTCGCAATAATATCGTTTACGGAAACGTGACCGGCATTGAGATCGAAAACAGCACCAATGCCGAAGTCTACGACAATCATGTTTACGACAACACCGGCGGCATACTGGTATTTTTGCTGCCCAATAACCCGTCGCGGATTGGCTACGGCACGCGGGTATACAACAACCTGATCGAGAGCAATAACCACGAAAATTTCGGCAACCCGAACTCGGTTGTTGGCAAAGTGCCGCGCGGTACCGGCATCATGATCATGACTGCGGATGATACCGAAGTGTTCAACAACGTCATCCGTGATAACCAGACGGTGGGCGTGGCGCTGACCAGTTTATATTCGATTTACCCGCGGGATACCGTGTTTGATCTGGGGCCGCTGCCGGAAAATAACTGGATTCACGATAACGAGTTCAGCAATAACGGCTACGATCCGCAGGGATTGGCGGCGGAACTAGGGTTAATTGGCTATGAGATTGTGTGGACCGGTGAAGGCTGGAACAATGCCTTTGATGAACCCGGCGTCGCCAGTTTCCCCCCGCTGTTGCCGGGGCGTGATATGCCCGACCCGATGCGTCAGGCGCTGTGGCGGGTATACGACATACTGATTCAGGCGTTGTTATAAGGAGAAACTTCATCTCGCCACGCCTCACCTGTAAGGGCGAACCAGCAGTTCGCCCTTACGCCATATCTATCCCCTTGCCAGCGCGGCCAGCGCGATCACACTAGCGATTATCTTCTTGTACGCCAATCGCGTATTGGCAGTAGGCTGTGCGTCATTCTGGAAATCAGCGGCGGCGTTATTGTCAAAACGTTTGCTGGAATTTCTGGAACGGTTTTGATGACCACATGGATAAGCCATTTGCGCATCGCTGAGGCGATTGCGAAAATCTCCCCTGAACTTGATGAGTTTGCCTTTGCCTATGGCAGCCTTGCGCCGGATGCTGGCGTGCCGCTGAACCCCGAAGCCACTGAATTTAACCCGCCAAAGCCCTTGACCCACTTCATCCGTGATGAACGAAGCGAATCTAATATTCACGATTTAGAGTTCTACCGTGAATATCTTGTTGAAGTAGATCTTCACGATCGGCAGACGTATAGTTTTCTATTCGGCTACTACCTGCATCTGGTGACCGATGCGTTGTGGGGATCGCGGGTTTGGGAAGCGACAAAACGGGCTTATGCGGATCAAATTGCGCTGGTGGGCATGGCGCGCGCTGTTGAAGATATTAAGCAGGACTGGTACGGGTTAGATTTCAAGTATGTGTATGAGCATCCCGACTGTTTGTTCTGGCGGGCACTGGAGAATCCGGTGGCATTTTCTTCGCCGCTGCCATTCTTGAGCGATGATATTCTGAGTAAGAAGCTGAACTATGTAAGCCAGATGTATTCGCAGGCTGTTGATGTCGTAAGGTTAGATCGCGTTTATCCATATTTGAGCGAAGAGCGTATGGATCAATTTGTAGACGATACAGTACGCGCGGCGCGGCACATTTGCAGGATGCTGGCTGATGAGCAGGTATATGCGAAACACAATCGTATCGTTGAACTGCTGCCGCGCATGATGACTCACGTTTACATGCTGCCGCTGGGTGATGAAATGGTGCTGGAGCTGTGATACAGCTTTAATCCTAAAACTTCGGCCGCTTAACGCTCTACGCCCCACAGCTTGAGCGCGTTATCGCCGCCGCCGCTGATCAAAAATAGATCATTGACGGCGAAGGCGAGCGTCAGTACCGGCTTACGATGGCTGGCAAGCGTGGTCAGCAGGCTGCGGCTGGATACATCCCACAGCTTGATTTGATGATCGCGTCCACCGCTGGCTAGCAGCCTGCCATCAGAGGAGAATGTGAGGCTGTCTACGCCGCCCTTATGCCCCTCAAGCGAGTGAGTCTGCGACAGCGTGTGTTCAGCCAGTGAATACAGCACGATCGTGCCGTCTTTCCATGCCACCGCCGCCTGATCCTGATCAATCGCAATATCTTTCACCCACACCGGGCGCAGCGGTGGGCTGCCGGCGTCGTTTTCCTGTAATTTATTCACACTGGCCCACAAGGCGCGATCCATCTCTGCCACACGTTGAAGCGAGTCTATCACGTTGAAGCTGTCTACCTCCCAGAGCTTGAGCGTGCCGTCGCGTGAGCCGGACAGCAGGCGGGTAGGCATGCTGAAAACCAATCGTGAAATTTCAGCTTGATGCGCGGCTGCGTCTGCGTGCTTGCGCGCCTTGAGATCGAAGCGCCGCAGCAGGCCGCTGGCATATCCAGCGATCAGCAGTTGGCCATCGGGCGACACCGTCACGCAGTCAGCGGAATCTGCCGCCTGAAATGAGGTGATGATGTTCAGGCCTAGTGTATCCAGTATGTAGACGTTGGTATCGCCAGAGGCAGCGGCCAGCCATTTGCCGTCTGGGCTGAAGGCGATATCCCGGATCGGCGCAGCATGCTTGAAATGAGCATCAGGTTTGCCGCCAAAGCCGCCCTTCCACAGCATCACCCCGCCGCCATAGCCTACTGCCAGCGCGCCCCCGGAAGGTGACCATGCGACGCGGGTAATGAATCCGCAGGTTTCCCCGGAAATTTCAGCGATGTGCGGCGCGGTGGTGAGATTGAGGGTATGAAAAGCCATGACCATCTTTCAGGGTGGGCGAGTAAACAATTTTAGAGCTTAACCCTATCCTGGCACGGCGGCCAATAGCCAGTCATCATCCAGCTGGATCATCTGAGTTACGCCTATATCAGCAGGCAGGCGCAGAGTATAATCCCGACCTATGCACATCGGACTGAACGCCCACCTGCTGGCTGGAAATGCAGGCTATCGCTCTGCGGGGATACACAACTATATCGCCCATTTGCTGCGGCATTTGCCTTCTGCGCTTCCGCAGGATTGGCATTTGACGGCATTGGCGGGCGCGGAAAATACGCTCTCGTTTGAGGATGTTGAGATGCGTCGTTCGCAAATGCATACTGCTTCGCCCATACGGCGTATTCTCTGGGAGCAGCTATTGCAGCCCTTCGCGTTAGGCGGGTTTGATGGCTATCACGCGCTGGCTTTCGTGTCGCCGCTGCTGCTGCTTAAGCCCTCAGTGGTGACGATCTACGATCTCAGCTTCGTGCATTACCCGGAGCGGCTGCCCGCTTCCCGGCGGCTGTACCTGCAAGCCATGTCTCGACTGAGCGCCCGCCGCGCCAGGCGGGTGATCGCCATCTCGGAGGCGACGGCAGCCGATATTTGCAGCACATGGAGCATTGATCGCGCGAAGATTGATGTCGCCGCGCCGGGCTATGATCCGGCAGAATTTCACCCGCTGCCGGAAGCTGAAACAGCGGCGTTTCGCGCAAAGAAAGGACTGCCAGACCGTTTCTGGTTGTTCATCGGCACGCTGGAGCCGCGAAAAAACTTAGTGACGCTGATTGAGGGGTATGCTGCGCTGCCGCCGGAAAAGCGGCTGCCATTGATCATCGCTGGTGGGCGCGGCTGGGGTTATGAGCCGATATTTGCAGCTGTCGAGAAATATCAATTAGGCGCGCAGGTGCAGTTTCCCGGCTTCATCCCCGCCGAAGAACTCGCCTTCTGGTACAATAGCGCCGAAACTTTTGTGTACCCGTCTATTTTTGAAGGATTTGGCTTGCCCGTTCTAGAAGCGATGGCCTGCGGCACGCCGGTGGCTGTTTCACGCGCATCTTCGCTGATTGAAGTCGCGGAAAATGCCGGCATGATGGTAGAACCGTATGCGCCGGAAAGCTGGACGGGGGCATTGGCGCGTATTCACGAGGATCGCGAATGGCGGGGCAGCGCCCGGCTTCAAGGAGTAGAAGCCGCAAAGCGTTATTCATGGCAGAACATGGCAGAACAGACCGCTGCCAGCTACCGGCGCGCTTTTGAATCAGCATGACTCGAACACCCCGCAAACACACGCAAGTTGAGCCATTATGGCTGATGCCAGCGCTGGATGCCGCGCTGGTGTTTCTTGCCTATTTGCTGGCCTATGTCGTGCGTTATCAACTTCAAATTCTGCGCCCGGTGGGCGAGTTTTTCTCCGCACCATTCAGCGAATATATTCCCTACGCTGTCGTCTTTACGGCCATGTTGTATTTCGCGTATCGTGGCGGCGGGTTGTATGCGACGGTTCGCGCGCGCGCTTGGTCAGAGGAACTTTACGGGCTGATCAATGGTGTTGCTGGCGCGACGATGGTGCTGTTTGCCGTCAGCTTTGTGCTGCAGCCGCTGGTTTTCAGCCGCTTGATGCTGATTTACGTCGCGGTTTTCACGCTGATCTTGCATGTATCTGCCCGTCTGGTGCGCCGCATTATCTATGCCCGTTTGCGGGCGCGGGGCGTGGGCGTTCAGCGGGCGGTGGTGATTGGCGCTGGCGATACCGGGCGCTCGGTGCTGCGTTTGATGATCGCGCGCAAAGAACTGGGTTATGTTCCCCTGGGCTATCTGGATGATGATCCGGCGCGAGGAAATGTAGATCTGGGGCGTGTGCGCGGGCTTGGCAGCACGGATAATCTGGCAGAAATCATCGAACAATACGAAGTAGATGCGGTGGTAATCACGCTTCCATGGTCGCATCACGACAAGATAGTAAAGCTGGTTGACGAATGCCAGCACGCGGGCATTGAAGTGAGCATTGTGCCGGACGTGTTTCAACTTAGCTTGCAGCAGGTACAGATCGAGAATATTGACGGCATCCCGCTGCTGCGCATTAACGGGCCGGTGCCGTTCAAAGCCAGCAGTCGGTTGGTGAAGCGGGGGCTGGATATTACGCTGGTGATTCTGGCCGCGCCGTTGTGGCTGCCGCTGTTAGGCATTGTGGCGGCGGCAATCCGCATTGAAGGTGAAGGGTCAATTTTCTACCGCGCAAAACGGGTGGGTGAAAATGGGCGCATCTTCGACTTGCTTAAGTTTCGCAGCATGGTGCCGAATGCGGAAACTATGCATGCCGATCTGGTTAAGGCGCATGAGCAGGATCCGCGCCACCCGAAAATTAAAGATGATCCGCGCGTGACGAAGGTAGGGCATTTCATTCGCCGCACCAGCCTTGACGAACTGCCTAATTTGCTGAATGTGCTGTCGGGGCAGTTGAGTCTCGTCGGGCCAAGGCCGCCAACGCCGGAGGAAGTATCGTTATATGCGCCGTGGCATCGCCAGCGCCTACAAGTGAAGCCAGGCATGACCGGGCTGTGGCAGGTGAGTGGGCGCAGTGATGTGCCGTTTGATGAAATGTGCCTGCTGGATATCTATTACATTGAAAACTGGTCTATGGGGCTGGATGCGCG
>JACSRP010000161.1 GCA_014879665.1 Anaerolineae bacterium
GGGGGGGGGGGAAGGGGGGTGGGGGGTTCACTGGCTGAACCTTCTAACTCCCACATATTGTCGGGGATGCTGCGTGTGGTATCGCGGCTGTCTTCGAAATCATCGGCGGCCTCCGAAAGCAGGGCGCTCAACCAGCTTGCGCTATCTGCCGCTTCATACCACGCTCGCTCAGTCAGGACCTGTAATTCATCCGGAAGCGCAATCTGAAGCTGAATCAGGCTGCCGGTATACAGCGGGAAGATGGCCTGACCCCTATCAGCGGCATCTATAATCAGCCGAACGCCCGCCGCGCTCTTGAGCAGGTTTGTACTGAATAACACCACCATTGCGCTAGCCCGGGCGGCAGAGTCGGAAAGCGTAGGCATCGACAAATGGCCTGAAACAGCGGAGGAATCACCCTCTGGATCAACGATAAAACCAGCGGTCAGCAGTTCGCGCTTTATACGCACCGCAATTTGATGGTTGGCTTCAACATAATTCAAAAATAGGCGGCTGGTCATTTTCGTGTGTCCTTCGGCTCAAGCATCGCTAATTCTATTCTAATGGGTTTTCGCGCGCATTTTTAATCTGCCTGAAGATGATTTTCATGGATGATCATTTGCTTGCACACGGGCTTGAACTGCGCTAGAATAACCTACGTTATTTGCTCTATTTTTAACTTGTTAGAAGTTAATCAGCATTGTCTCCCAAGAACTCGAGCCAACGCTCCGCACGGATTCTTACGGATAGCACTTCATGAATCATCCTAAGCCTGAAAACAATCAAAGACATGGTTCGGCGGGAATATCGTTGGTGTGGGTGATCGCAGGCGGCGTAGTTATCGTCGTTGGCGGCTTTTTAATATCACTCTTTACACCCTCTATCCTGCCAAGAGCAGGTTCAGCACAGGCCGTGCTGATTGACGACCTGTTCCGGGTCATGCTGTTCATCGGCGGCGCAATCTTCATTCTGGTTGAAGGATTGCTGCTGGTTTCGGTGATCCGCTTCCGCGCCCGCAAGGGTGATCGCGGTGACGGCCCGCCGATTCCCGGCAACACCACGCTTGAACTGGTTTGGACGCTCGTTCCCGCAATTATCGTCGCGGTGCTGTCCATTTACTCGTTCGTGGTCTGGAATCAAATCGAAGTGCATCCACCGGAAGCGCTTCAAGTAGATGTGGTGGGGCAGCGTTTTGCGTGGACGTTCAACTATGACGCTGCTACGGACGAGCTTCCGCCAAACGTGGATATGACGCGCGTTCCCGAAGAGCTGGCTGCGACCTTAAATAATGGTGACCCGATCAGCTTCTCGCATCCGCAGCTGCATACGTGGCTAAACCACCCGGTGACCGTTTCGATGTCATCGCAGGATGTGAACCACGCATTCTGGATTCCCGGTATGCGGATGAAGCAGGACTTGCTGGCTGGGCGTGTGACTACGCTTAGTTTTACGCCGATTGAAACCGGGGTGTTCCGCATCGTTTGCGCGGAACTGTGCGGCAGCGGTCATGGTGAAATGGCGGGTCGCGTCACTGAAGACGGCGATCTGGCGGGCGCATGGCTGATTGTGCATGCCACTGAACAGGAATACCTTGAGCAGTTCTATTATCCTGAACTAGAGAAGATTCTCTATCCGCCCGAAGATCCCGTGCTGTTGGGACGACAGGTGATTCAGAATTACCCGTGCGCTGGCTGCCACACGCTCAGCGATCTTGGTTGGACAGGAACAACTGGCCCGATTCTGGATGGTGTTGCCAGCCGTAACGCGCGTTTAGCAGCCACCGGTGAAGGCACGATGGAGGCTTACCTACACGACTCCATCCGGCATCCCGGCGAATACGTGGTGCCGGGTTTCAATAACTTGATGCTTCAGTTTAATCCTGAGCCAGATCAGCCGAATTACATGCCAGATTCCGATCTGAATGCAATTGTGGCCTATCTGTTAACCCAAACGGGCAGCTAGAAACAGCGTATTTGCAGGTTAAAGGAACGAATATGGCTACGGTTACTGCCCCGCTTCCGGGCGTTCAATCACACGAAGAAAATAAGCTGCGGATCAGCGATTATCTGAAATGGTCGGTAGATCATAAGATCATCGGCGTGCAGTATATGGTGACCTCGCTGATTTTCTTCGTCATTGGCGGCGCGCTGGTGATGCTGGTGCGCTGGGAACTGCTGACGCCAGCGCTTGATCTGGTGCAAGATGGCACGCAGTTCAATCAGTTGTTCACCATGCATGCCACAGTGATGATCTTCCTCTGGATCATTCCGATGTTTGCGGGCTTCGGTAATTATTTGATCCCGCTGATGCTCGGCGCGAAAGACATGGCTTTTCCGTGGCTGAATGCGCTTGCCTTCTGGATGATCCCGCCGGCGGGTATCCTGATGCTGCTCGGCTATTTTGCCGGTCAGGCAGAGGCAGGCTGGACAAGCTACCCGCCGCTGAGCACACTCTTTAGCCCCGGCGATGGGCAAACCATGTGGGCAATTGCGATTCATGTCCTCGGCTTATCGTCCATTCTTGGAGCATTGAATTTCATCGTCACCATTCGCAACATGCGCGCTGAAGGCATGGGCTACTTCCAGATGCCGCTGTTTGTGTGGGGTATTCTGGCAACCTCGCTGATCATCGTCATGGCGACTCCGTTCCTCGCTGGCGGCCTGACGCTGCTGATTCTGGATCGCGTGGCGGGGACGGCGTTTTTTAACCCGGCTCAAGGCGGCGACGTGCTGCTTTGGCAGAACGTGTTCTGGTTCTACAGCCATCCTGCGGTTTATATCATGGTGATGCCGGGCTTTGGCATCCTTTCTGAAGTGCTTTCGGCACACAGCCGGAAGTCCATTTTCGGTTATCGAGCGATTGCGCTTTCCAGCCTTGCGATTGCGCTGCTTGGCTTCACGGTCTGGGCGCATCACATGTTCACCAGCCTGATGCCTTCGCTGCGTATCCCGTTCATGCTCACTTCGATGATCATTGCCGTGCCTACCGGCATTAAAATCTTTAGCTGGATCGGCACGATCTGGGGTGGCAAAATCCGGCTGACCAGCGCGATGCTGTTCGGTCTGGGATTCCTTTCGATGTTCGTCATCGGCGGTATCAGTGGGGTGATGGTGGCGGCGGTGCCGTTTGACCTGCACGTTCACGACACCTATTTTGTGGTCAGCCATTTCCACTTTGTGCTTTATGGCGGCTCGGTACTGGCGATTTACGCGGGGGTTTACCACTGGTACCCGAAGATAACCGGCTACATGATGGATGAGCGGCTGGGTAAAATCCATTTCTGGATCACCTATATCGCCTTCTTCTTCACCTTCTTCCCGATGCATATGCTAGGGATGCTGGGGATGCCGCGCCGGGTGGCGGTGTATGCGCCAGAGTTCCAGTCATTGAATGCAATTGTGAGCATTTCGGCGTTTGTGTTGGGGTTGTCTACGTTCATCTTCCTCTACAATCTCGTCTATTCGCTCTATAAGAAGCGGATTGCTGGCCCGAACCCATGGCGCGTATTGACGCTGGAATGGGCTACGGACTCGCCGCCCCCGGCGCATAACTTCCACGGTGACCCGGTATTCTTCAAGAATCCGTATGGCTTTGGCACTGAAGCAGCCTATCGCTATCTTGAAGAGCAAGAGAAAGAACTGGGGCCAAGTTACCCATATACTATGGAACCGGAGAAGCGTTCCGTTGTAACAGCTCCGGCTTCGACTGGCGATTAAGCGCAGAGATTTTGGAGAGGATGGGCGCGCACAACTGCGCGCCTTCTTTGTGTAAGCGATGAGTAAAAATCTAGCAGTAATGACACCACCAACAGACGAACACCCGATGACACGGGAAGAACTGCTGGCGTTGAAAAATAAACGGACGCTGGTGACAGCGTTTCAGATTTCATGGATCATGGTGTTTGTATGCCTGATCGTGGTGTGTCTACAAATTCGCGGCACAGTTTCCACCGCGCTGCCCGCCTTAAATGCGGTGGATTTCGGGGTGCCGCTGCTGGCGACGCTGGCGATCATCGCCAGCGGGGTGACTGCGTGGAAAGCAGAAGCCGCCATACGCCGGGATGATCGCGCGGGGTTCATGAATTTATGGCGGCTGACGATTGCGCTGAGCGGCTCATTTCTGGCCATCATGATCGGCGTGTTTTTCTTCAATCCGTATCTTGAGTCTGGATTATACGGGCAGATATTCAGGGTCATGATTGGCTATCACGCCATTCACGCGATGGCGATTGGCTGGTGGCTGGTTCAGGTCTATTTGAATGCGCGCAGCGGCATGTACAGCGCCAGAGCGTATTGGGGCGTAGAAGCAGGGGCGCGGTTGTGGTATTTCGTGATTGTGGCATGGCTGATGTTCTACGTCGTGCTGTATTTAATGTAGATTAGTTTCATTGCCGATTGCGGTATAATCACCGTCGTCGTGTGGGGAGGGCTTATGGCACAACCGGGTATTGGCAGAGCAGTCTGGTTCGGAATTATCGGTTTTCTGGCCGGGGCCGCGCTCGTGATTGTCATTCGGACGCTTCAAAATCTCGATCCTATCTGGGATGCCGGAGTAGGGTTGGTTTTTGCGATGTTTTCGAGCGTCTTTTTCTTCATTTGGGGCATCGGCGGCTTCAACTTCAAGCTGAGCGCCCATGGCGAAAGCCCGGAAGTTCAGAAAATTCACGCGGAACTTGCCGAAGAGGCAAAACAGCCTAAGCACATCATCAGCAGCATCGTTTGGCAAATTGGCGGGATACTGCTGGCGTTGATGCTGTTGATGTTTGCCGCCGCGCTGGTGGGCGGAATGTCGCTGACGACGACCATTTTGCCCGATGCTTCGGTGATGGAAGTTGGCTATATCTCCGTACAAATTGCCGGGCAAACTGTGCAGTTGAGCCAGGTGGTGGTACTGATCGGCTTCGTCCTGTTCATCCTGCTTTCACTGGCGGGAGTCGCCGGGGTGATAGGGTGGCTGGTATTCCGGTTCGATGAGGACTACCAAACCGCAAAGCTAGAAGCCAGCGGAGCACCTGCGCTTGGATCTGGCGCGGGCGTGGTGGCGCTGCCCCCGCCCGGTGGATTGGCTATCGGGCAAAGCGCGGGCGAGACGGCGGATTCACAGCGTGGTTTCACTATTCCGCTGCCGAAATGGCTGAACTACCTGATCGTCTTTGGCGCGCTGCTCTATTTTGTGAATTTCCCCGCGATTGTGATGTTTGGCCTGAATAACATGCTGGCCGATATATGGGGCTTCCTTTCGGCGTTATTCCTGCTTAGCGCCGTGATTCTGTTCATTGAAATTATTCCCGCTAAAGCGCGTTCGATTGATGCTGTCGTGAAATATGCGCTGGTCGCGCTGGTCACTCATGTGGTGGTTGGCTTTGCGGCGGGTTGGGTGGCAACGTCCATTAACATGTACATTGACCCCTTCTTCGCGGCCATCATTGAAATTATCGGTCAGGTGATTGCGCTCGCGGCGCCGGCACTCGTTTTCCGCAGCGATAAGCGGATGCGGGTCATTGCCAGTTTCACCATCGTTTTTGTGGTGCTGTGGGCAGTGTTCTATTATGCGGCGATTGGCCTAGTTATGCCGGCTGAACCGGCGCGCACCGTCATTTCAATTGCCAACGCTTTGCTGTTCACAGTGGTGCTGCTGCGCTTGCCATGGCTGTTGGGGTTGATCGGCCAAGGCGCGGCGCTTCTCGCACGGCTGCTGCGCTGGCTGCCCAAAGTATTATTCCAGAGAGGTTAATTTGAGCCATGACAGATGCTAGTATGGAGCACATAGAAGCTCACGCGGCTCATGATGCGCACGCCGCTGCAAAACACGAGGCGCAGCGCATTGATAATCTCAAGTTTGGGATGTGGGTATTCCTCGCCAGCGAAGTGGTTCTGTTTACGGTGCTGATCGCTACATTTCTTGCGTGGCGCGTCGTTAATTCCGAACTGGTACATGAAGTTCACGAAGCAACTGGCATATGGCTGGTGAGCTTGAATACCTTCCTGCTGCTGGCCAGCTCATTTGCCATGGTGATGGGGCTGCGCGAGATTCAGAAGGGCAACCGGGGCGGGCTGATGAAGTGGATTGGCCTAACGGCACTGCTAGGCGCGGTGTTCGTGGGCTTGCAGGCTGTGGAATACAGCATCCTCGCCAGCCACGGCGTCACGATTTATTCCAGCGAATTCGGCATGCGCTTTTATGCGCCAACGGCAATGCATGGCGCGCACGTGATCGTTGGCGTGATCTGGGCGCTGTATATTGTCAATAAGACGCGGCGGGGAAGTTATTCAAGCCAAAATTATATTGGCATCGAAATTTTCGGCCTGTACTGGCACTTTGTGGACGTGGTGTGGATTATCCTGTTCACCGTGATTTATTTGCTGTAAGAGGGCATTATGAGCGATGACAAGACCATGACCGAACACGCGGCAATTAAGGCCGAGCAGGAAAGCGCCGCAGAAGCGGCCCCTGTGGATGTCGCCTCCGTTGAAGGCCACGAAGCGATTGTGGCGCTGGGGCTGGACGAGCACCCGCAAACGCCAAGCGAGGCGCTGCCGCATATCGCCCCGGATTATACGATTCTGTTCGGGCGGCGCATCAACGCCAATATTTACGTGGTGGTCTTTGGCATACTGGCTATCGTGACGGCGGCTGAAATTGGCATCGCTGAAATTTTCCCTGATGGCTTCGTGCGCATGCTGCTATTGGTGGGGCTTTCGCTGGTGAAGGCGGTGCTGGTGATGCTGTTTTATATGCACCTGCGTGAAGACAGCAAAATTTTCGCCGTTGCAATTGCGCTGCCCTTATTTGTTGGCATCATCTCGGCAATGTTCCTGCTGGCAGTACCCAGCACTGGCTACTAAGTTCCGCACCTCAACATGGACTCTGTAGGGGTGAGGCGCGCCTTGCGTCGCATCCTTACAGGCAGATTTTGGGGCAAAAATCCGCATTTTTATACCTCAAACGCCCCGCTGAAAACTCGTCTAAAAACTCAATGAATTTTTAATATACATACGCGAAAAAACGTTATATACTGCATCAGTTGTTTGGTTTATGCCCACCTCGACAAGGAGACCCGTAGAACGAGATGATTGTCCGTTTGGACGCCCTTTTGAACGAAGTTCCTACCCCTAGCTTGATCCTTGATTTTGAAGAAATCGCCAATAGCTACCAGCAGTTTGTAACCTCATTTCCCGGCGCAATGATTTTCTATGCCATGAAGGCCAACGCCCATCCGGATATTATCCAGTTGGTGGTCAATCGTGGTGGCGGCCTGGAAATTGCATCTCTGGCAGAGTTGGAAAAATCGTTCAGTGCGGGGGCCGATGGCTCACGCATTATTTGCAGCAACCCGATAAAGAATCCGGTCTTTTTACGCCGGATGCATGAAGCGGGCGTCTATGCAGTCGTGGTGGATTCAACGTATGAAGTCGAAAAAGTAGCGCAATATATGCCGGGCGCACGGGTCTATATGCGGTTGGCGGTAGATAACACCGGCAGCGTACTGCCGTTAGATGGGAAGTTTGGCGTAGATGCCGAGCTGGCGCTGGAATTGTGCGACCTTTCCCGCGAACTGGGCTTGAACCCTATCGGCCTATCGTTCCACGTTGGTTCTCAGTGCCTTTCGCCGATGAACTGGGTGAAAGCCATCGCAGCTTGTGGCGATGTTTGGCGTGCAGCTACAGAACGCGGTCACAACTTCCATTTTCTGGATATTGGCGGCGGCTACCCGGCAGGCAGCAATCATGATGCGAGCATTCCTACTACTGCCGAAATTGGGAGCTTAGTCATGGAGGCGGTGGAGAACTATATTCCCCCTACCCCCGAAATGATGCTGGTGCTGGAGCCGGGGCGCGGCCTTTCTGGCGAAGCTGGCTGGCTGGTGACAACGGTTGAAGGCAAGGCTTTGCGCGGCAGCGGCGAATGGTTGTATCTGGATGCTGGCGTGTTCAACGGTTTGATGGAAGCCTTTGAGGGCTTTCCGCCAGTGGTCAAGCTGCTGGCTGACGGCGTTGAGGATCGCCCGCTGCGCCGCTATACCATCGCTGGCCCCTCATGCGATTCGTGCGATGTAGTGGCGCGTAATCTTGAGATGCCGGAAGCGCATATTGGCGAGCGGATCGTATTCTTCGATGTTGGCGCGTATACCAATGAGTATGCTGTTGCGTTCAACGGCTTCCCGATTCCGCGGGTAATGGCGCTGAATCGCGATGATATTGACGAAGCGCAACCTGTGCATGAGGAAGCAGTTCTCGCCTAAAAACTTGCAGGCGGCATACCGGTAAATTACAGGGACAGTCAGAAATGGCTGTCCCTGTTTTGTTGAACGGTGTACGATTGGCATTATTGATTATGCCGGTTGGCGGGCTGAAAAGAGGGGTCATGGCAGGACAATTTGAAGGTAAAGTGGTACTAATCACCGGCGCATCGGGTGGTTTGGGGCAGGCTGTGACCCGGCGATTTGCCCGTGAGGGCGCGAAATTGGTGCTGGTAGAGCGCAGTATTGAGCGCCTGAATGTGCTGGCAAACCAGATTGCGGCTGATCATTCATCTTCGATCATGACGATGGCGGTAGATGTGAGTGTGCCCGAAGCAATAGACTTGCTGATGGCCGCCGCCCATGAACGGTTCGGGCGGATTGACATTCTGGTGCATACAGTGGGCGGCTATGCGGCTGGCAAAACTGTGGCTGAGGGCGATCTCGATATTTGGGACAAAATGATGAATTTGAATGCGCGGCCGGTGTACTTGATGGGTGGACGCGCGGCGGCAAGGATGCTGAAACAGGGGGGAGGTGGAAAAATTGTGTTTGTGCTGGCACGTTCTGGCCTGAAGGGCAGCAGCAAACACAGCGCCTATTCGGCAAGCAAAGCGGCAGCAGAGCGGGTGATGGAGAGTTTATCGGCAGAGGTGCGGGATCAGGGCATCCATGTGAACGCGGTGCTGCCCGGAGTCATTGATACGCCGCGAAACCGGGCGGACATGCCGGACGCCGATTTCAGCAAATGGGCGTCTCCAGAACAGATCGCTGATGCAATTGCTTTTCTGGCTTCGGATCAAGCCAGCGCGGTGCATGGCGTCAGTTTAGCAGTCTACAATCGAGCTTAATTGGGCTTAAAAGAAAGTTCTGAGTTCCAAGTTCCGAGTCAAAACACTCAAAAATAGACGAGTGTTTCACCCGGAACTTAGCGCACAGAACTTTGAGCTGCATTTTACCGCGTTTGCGTGCCGTCATTGAAGATGCCCGTTGGATGGCAGCCAATGTTTGCGGCGGCTGCGGCTTGCTCCAACTGGCGAAGCTGAGCGGCGCGGCTGGTATTCGGCGGAAATTCAACAGCTTCCGCCCATCCCTGCTCAACTAGCGCTCCGTTCACAAATAAATTGCCCACATAGACATAACGCAAAAGGCGGCCAAAGCGGTCAGTATCGCTGGTATCGCGCACCAGCGTGACGGTTTGCCCACGCACCATGCCAGCGTTGGCGTCACGGGCTTCGCTGTAGCAGGGTTCATCGCGTTCCGGCGTATTCATGCCGATATAGCGGATGCGCTGCTGAATACCGCCGATGGCAACATCAATGGTATCGCCATCAATCACGTTGGTTACAACGCCGATTTCGCCATTTACAGGCGCTTCGATTACGGGATTAGAATTACTGTTTGAGGAACCATCAACTTCATCAAGTGTGCAGCCTGTGAGCAGGATGCTGAGGGCGAACAAGGCGGCGCAGAACCATCGTTTCAAAGTACATTGACCCTTCTGTTATAATACCGTTATGACGACTGATAGAGTGTAACACGGCGCAAATATGGATGAACTGATCATCATGCGGGATGCGCGCCCGAATCGCAGCGATGCGATTAAAAACCGCGAACAAATCTTAAAGACAGCCAGCGAACTGATCGCCGTGAGCGGCGTGGATCAGGTGACGATGTCTGCTATTGCCGATGCTGCTGGCGTGGGGAAGGGCACCCTGTATCGCCATTTCCCAAGCAAGACGGATTTGCTGGCGGCGCTGCTGGATGCTGACCAGCGAAATTTACAAGAACGCACTCTGGCCTATTTACGGGAACATCCCGGCCAACCTATTGATAATCTGCACTGGTTTTTAAGCGAGGCACTGGCTTTCGTTGAGCGCAACCTGCGCATGCTTTCAGGCATGGAAATGGTGCTGCCCGGCAGCGGCGCTTATCACCCGGCGCATGGCTGGTGGAGACAAACGATACGCGGCCTGCTGGCACAATCTGGCGCTTACGCAGATGCAGATTACGCCGCTGATATTTTGTATATGATGCTTGATCCGGGTGTGAATTACTACCTGATGATTGTGCGCGGTTATGATTTTGATCGCCTGCGATATGGCATTTGCCAGACTTGCAAGCAGCTTCTGAGCTAATTCTCCAACAATCTCTCATATTGGACGGCAGTCCGTTTTCTAATGGAATACTTATAGACAGGGGCGGCAGTCTCTGTTATGCTTGTTTTACTAAACGGACTATAGTCCGCTTTTGCGGATGAAGGAAAAGCGTTTCTGATGAGCAAATATACGATTGATCTCTCGCATACTGTCGTTGGCTTTGTTGCCCGCCACATGATGTTTAACAAGGTTCGCGGTCACTTTGACACTGTGAATGCCACTATCGAATTTGACCCGGCAAACCCGGCAGCGAGTACGCTGTCTGTGGAAGTTGAAATCAACAGCGTTAATACCGGCAATACAGATCGCGATAATCATCTGCGCAGCGCCGACTTTTTTGATGCGGCGACCTACCCGATGATGACTTTTGTGAGCAAGCATGTTCAGGTGACCGGGGCAAACACTGGCATCATCACCGGCGACCTGACGATCAAGGGCGTGACTAAAGAAGTTAAGCTGAACACCGAATTTCTGGGCGAAGCGAAAGACCCATGGGGAAATCAGAAGCCGGTATTCAACGCCAGCACCAAGATCAACCGTGAGGACTGGGGCTTAACGTGGAATGTGGCTCTGGAAGCTGGCGGATGGCTGGTGAGCAAGGAAATTGAAATCGAAATTGAGACCGAATTGGCGCTGGTAAAGGAAGAAACCCTAGAGGCCGCAAACGCCTAACAGTTTCGCCTAAAACAGCACTTTGGAAAGCAGGGAAATGCCGCGCATCTCCCTGCTTTTTTATGATCTGTAGGCAGTTTGGGGCTGCATGGCTACAATCTCTGCAAAGTATTTTGGGGTATAGCACGAGAAGCTCTTTTCTACAGTGGAGAGAAACATGACGATTGATTACTCACAGCGATTGAATGCCATTCGCGCCATTTCTGGCGTGGATGCCGTGGCGATTATGCCGGGCACCT
Organism: Anaerolineae bacterium; assembly: GCA_014879665.1. Classification (GTDB taxonomy): domain Bacteria; phylum Chloroflexota; class Anaerolineae; order Aggregatilineales; family Phototrophicaceae; genus Flexifilum. The sequence goes on from JACSRP010000161.1 coordinate 11,289, forward strand.
CAATGCACTATTTTACGGGGCTGCATTATTTTTTGAGCGAGCGCCCGATCATCTTATTCGTGCTGCCGGATAAGCTGGGGCTGGTGGTTCCTAAACTGGAACTGGCGACGATTCAGAAGCGCGCAGACCTGAACGCAGAATTGTTCCCGTGGGATGATGAAGAATGGTTCATGCCGGCGTTTCAGCGGGCGGTGGATATGCTGGGGCTGCGGGGCAAGACGCTAGGCATTGATTCGCTGACGATGCGCGCGGCGGAAGTGCTGGGGCTGCAAGCGGTTGACCCTACGCTGACGCTGAAGCCGGTAGAAGAAGCTCTGCTGCGTATTCGTGCTATCAAGACTCCAGACGAAATTGCGCTGATGCGCCGCGCGGCGCGGGCCAGCGAAGCCGCCTTAGGCGATCTGCTGAAGCTTGTTCAGCCGGGCATGACCGAACAGGAAATTGCCGCGAAACTGGATGAATTGCAGTTCAAGCATGGGGGCGAGGCGCTGGCTTTTGGCACGCTGATTCAGACCGGGGCGAATAGTTCAAACCCGCATGGTGAAACGACTGACCGTGCCCTACAGCGTGACGAATTTCTGCTGATTGACTTTGGCTGCCAGGTAGGGGGCTATCACTCGGACATCACGCGCACGTTCGTGGTTGGCAGCTTCAGCCCGGAAATGCAGACCATTTACAACACGGTGAAACTGGCGAATGAAGCGGCCTTTGCCGCGGTTGCGCCGGGCGTGCTGGCCAGCGCGGTAGACAAGGCCGCGCGCGATGTAATTACAGAGGCGGGCTATGGGCCGTATTTCACCCATCGCACCGGGCATGGGCTGGGCACGGATGGGCAGCGCTTCATGCCGCAAATTTCCAGTTCAGCACATTATCCGCTGGAAGTGGGCATGACTTTCACGATTGAGCCGGGCATTTATGTGCCGGGGTTGGGCGGCGTGCGCCTTGAAGATAACGTGATGGTCACGGAAAGCGGCGCGGAATCGCTGACCACATTCCCCAAAAATCCGGTGTTGTAGAACGACTGCTTAAACTGCGCGGGCGCATTATCTGTAATAATACGCTCGCGCAATCTTCGCCGATTCAATCCACTTCACACATTCGCAAAGGCAAAGTCAATATACGGCTCGCCGCTATCGGGCAGACTGCCGGCATCCAGAATGATTAACTGACGGTTGACAGCCGAGAGCCGCCCGATCCGCTGTTCCTGCGTGATCGGCTGCAAGCGCGAGAAGATCGCGGTGAACGCGCTGTCTTCGTGCTGGCGTAGGTCGCGGGCATATAAACCGGCTTTTTCAAGCAGGTCATGGGCTTCGGCCAGTGTGGCAGCGCGATATTGCAGCGCCGGAACTTCGGCTGTTGGCTGATTGGTGGAGAGCAAAACGCGCAGCGCAGATGCTGCCCGCTGGTAGGTATCTACCACGCCGCGATAGTAATAGGCGGTGTGAATATCGCCGGCTTTTTCGACGCGCGCGCGGCTTTGGAATTCACGGGCGCTGCTCTCCCACTTGCGGGCAAGCTGGCGTAAGGCATCAACGAGATCGTCGGTCATATCCCTATAATCTGCACTCCCTACTTTTTGATGATCACTTCTACTTTTCCCGGCCCATGCACGCCGAGGATTAGTTCCATTTCGATATCACCGGTGCGGCTGGGGCCGCTGATGAAGCAGACGTTGGCGCTGCTGAGGATATTGTTGATGCCTTTTTCCCGCTGGATGGCGACCCAATTTTCGAGGCGCGGCAAAATTTGATGAGCGTTGATGACTGCGAGATGCACGGGCGCAAGCACGGTGGGGATGCGCCCACGCCCCGCGGTTGTTCGCACAATCAGAGTGCCGGTGGCGGCGATGGCATTTTCGGCACTGGTTAGCCCAACCTGCGCGCCTTCTGCGGCGGATAAAATTTCGGCGCGAAACTCGTCATGGGTATCTGGCTGAAGGATTTCGATGCCTTCAGCTTCGATGGCTTCGCGCAGCTTTTTGATCGGAATATGGGTAAAGTGCCACGCCAGAATGCGCTTTGCCTGATGCTGCCTGAGGCGGTCTATCACGCAGGCGCGGGCGGCGTCTTCGCCTTCAACCACGAAAGGATCGCCTTTGAGGCCGGTGAGTTCGGCGCTGAAGCGTTCGATCAGGGCGTCAGGCGAGGTGTCAAAGTCGTTGATGACCGGCACGTAGACTTTTGGGCGGGGTGGCGCGTCATCAAACGGGCGTTTGGCATGGCGCAGCTTGTTCAAAATGGCATCACGTGAGGACATAGGGATGAGACTCTAAATTGAAATGATTTGTTGGGGCAGATTATAGCGCGGGATGGGGGGGAATCCTCACGAGGATAATGCTTTTTATGACCTCACCCCTCAATCCCCTCTCCGTACACGGAGAGGGGAAGCTAAGCGCAGCGCGGCGGGGTGATTATTGCTGATGTTCACCCCCTTCAGCTTAGTGCTTTAGTAGCGGTTGTTGTAGTTACTGCTGTTCGATGTACTGACGTAAGTTGGAGAGGACTGCGTTTTGATAACGATGGTGTTTGCCATTTTGTCGTGCCACCCCTGCTTCTTTTCGTCGGTGATGACGCCAATGAAGCCGAGCATCAGCGGCAAAGAGGCTAGCACGTAGCCGATGACACGGACAAAGCCGCTGCCAAAACCGGGCTTGTCGCCATTTGGTTTTACCACTTTTATACCCAGCATTTTGTAGCTGAGCGGCTGCCCCGATCCCCACATAATTGCGAGATAGAGCCAGACCACAGCAGAGGCGACAAGGAGGGAGATCATACTTAAATTGCTCAGCGACTGATAGTACGAGGATGAGCTTCCCGAATAACGAATAAGACCCATTGACCCACCTAAGAAACCAACTCCAAATTGGATGATGTAGGTAATAATGGCCGTTTCCACAGATAGCAGTAGAAATCCAACGAATCTGCGGGTGCCAGTAGCCAGTTCCATCCGGGGTTCATCATTCCTTCCTGACGATGAAAAGAAGCCTGAGGAGGAAGGCCGTGAGGAGGAACTGCCATAGGATGATGGGGATGGGGGTGGATATGTTCCATAAGTTCTCGATGCTGCCTGTGGCGCAGCTGGCGCTGGCGCAGTTGGCGCCGGTGCGGTCACTGCTACTGCTGGCGCGGGAGCAGCCGGGGCAGGCGCCACTGGCGGGGGTTGGGGGGTTGGTGGTGGTGCTGGTGCGACAAATTCCTGAATTGAGTCTGCTAGTGCCGCGGCATCAGCGCGAAATTGTTCTTCACGCAGCGTGGTGGGCATGCGGCGAGCGAGAGAAGCGAAACTTTCGGGCAGCGAGGATGCCGGAAAAACGGCGTTGTTGACCAGTACGGGAATGATGCGTTTGCGATTGTTAATGGCTGCGTTGACGGCGATAGCGTTGTAGTCGTTGGGGTTGGCAGCCCAATCGCCTGTAAGCCAGCGATCGCCAATGAGCAGGATAAAAGCATCGGAGGCTTTCACGCGATCTTCGATGCTGTCTGAATAATCCTCACCAATCTTGACGAGTTTTTCGATGCCTAGGGCAATGTTGGCATCGCCAAAGCGATTGCTTAAGAAGTCATCAAGACGGCCAGCGATAGAATTTGTATCGTCTTTCTGAAAACAAATGATGATCTTCCCCATCGAAGTCTGCTCTCCTGCTCAGTAAGTTTTCATCAATTTATTGTGCGCAAACCATATCATAATCAGAATATACGATATAAAACATTGAGGAATAAGGAAATATCCTAATCGTATAAACTGATGAGGCGCAAGCGAACGAGCCGATTATTGCTGCCCGTTTCTTTTAGATCAACGCTATAGGAATTACAAAATTTAGGACAGCCTTACACTCGCAGCACGCCCCGAAAACCACGGGCGGCGTAGTAAGAGTCGGCGCCGTTGTGATATAGAAACACGGTGTTGTAGCGGCGATCACAGAAGACCGCGCCGCCGAGTTTGCGAATATCGGCAGGGGTTTTGACCCAGCTAGAGGTTTTCAGGTCAAATTTGCCGAGCATTTGCAGCGCCCGATACTGATCTTCGGTCAGCAGCTCAACGCCCATGGCCGCGGCTAAATCTACAGCCGTATCTTTCGGCTTATTTTCTTTTCGGGCTTCCCACGCTTCGCGGTCATAGCACAAGCTTCGACGGCCATCGGGGCTTTCGGGTGAGCAGTCGAAAAAGACGTATTCGCCGGTCTTTTTATCGTGACTGACGACATCGGGCTGGCCGCCGGTGCGCTCCATTTCGGCCAGAGACCACAGCTTTTCGGGAGTCGCTTCCAGCTTCGCCAGCACCTTGGCCCATTCAAGGCCAAGGTGACGGGGCATATTCTTCTCGAAACGGGCTTTCAGTGTGCTGAGCAGCTCTTGGCGCTGCTCGATTGATAGGGGCATCAGGGGGAGTCCTTTCGCCGGTTTGGCTGAGCTGAATTATCCATCTACGAGGATTTTATCAACAGCGGCGGCTAATTCGCGCAAATTGCTCACTTTGAACACCGCCGATGCCTGCTGTGCGTACAGATGCATATCGCTGTCGCCGGTACCCCACTGATTATTGGCTTCTGGATTGAACCAGATCAGCCGCCGCCCCCGCCGCTTGATCTCACTGGCAATATCGAGGCGTGGATCGTTGTAGTTGTTGCGCCCATCGCCTAGGATGATCACGGTGGTCTTACCGGTCACTTTGCCCATGTGATCGCGCTTGAAGGTGACGAGGCTGCCGCCAAGATCGGTGTTGTAATAGCCGGGACGGTTCTGGTTCAGCACCTTTTTAACGGCTGCCTGCGGCTCGTTTTCGTTAAACACCATGCTAATGTCGGTCATATCGCTGATGAACACGAAGCTGTCGGTTTTCGCCACCTGATCCTGCAATTCGTAGATCAGCGTCAGCAAAAATTCGGCGCAGTAGCGCATCGAAGTGCTGATGTCGCAGATCAGCACCAGACAGGGCTTCACGTGTTTGCTGCGATAGCGCAGTTCAATTGGCACTGCGTCATAGCGCATGTTGGCGCGCATCATGCGGCGGGTATCCAGTGTGCCGGTTTTAGCGCGCTTCTGGCGCAGCGATGCGCGGCTGCGGAGGCGGGCGGCCAGACGGCGAATTTCATCACGGATGGCCTCCACTTCCTCATCGCTGAGGCGGGTGAAAGGGATGTCCATTAGATCGGGCTTAGGATCTGGCTCGCGGGCGGCGTTCTGCTCTGCCAGCGATGTGCCGGTGAACTGGCTGACCTGATCGGTCAGTCCATCGGCGTTCTGCTGAAGCATATCCTGAATTTCCTGGCGTGCCTGATCGCTCATGCCCATTTGCTCTAGCTGCTGCATGAGTTGTTCGATCAACTGCTGAAGCTGCCCGGTGTTCATCTGGCGCTGCATCCGGCGCTCAAACCACGGGCGCTGATACATCTGGTCGGCCTGATCCAGCCCGCTTTGCTGCGCCGCCTGCTGCAACTGCTGCTGGCTGAATGGTTTGCCTTCAGCAAGCTGCTTCAGCAGTTCGCGCAAAGCTTCCATGCTGCCCATCAAGGCTTGCAGCGCCTCTTGCAGCGTTTGCTGGTCGCCTTCGCCAAGCTGGTCGGGGATGTTCTGCATCGGCGGAATTTGACTGCCGAAATACAGCGGAAAGAAATAATCGAATATCGCCCAATCGCGGTTTTCTTTAACCAGCGTGGCCTTGAGCGCGGCGCGGAAAACTTCTTTGTCGCTCACACCAACGGTTTCCACCCCGCGCATGGCATCCATGCTTTCAGCTAGCGAAATACGCACGCCAGATGCCCGCAGCACCCGGATGAAATCGATCATTCGCTTGTCCACAGCCGTTGAAATCCTGTTCTGGAAAGCAGATGGTTCGATTATAGAGAAGGGGCGTGTCCCGTCAACGAATCCTCACCGAAAGTACGGTGTTCCGGGCAATATGCCGTAAGAATGGCCTCATTGCGGCTGATGTATATCATCGGCATAATTCGGCGGCAACTTGAAGGATAACTATGAATTTGCTCCTTTCGCTGATTACCAGCGGCATCAGCCTTGGCTTGAGCGCAGGAATGCTGCCCGGCCCGCTGCAAACGATCTTGATTCAGAATACGCTGGCACATGGCTGGCGCTACAGCATCATCGGCATCTTTTCGCCGCTGGTGGCAGACATCCCCGTGATTTTGCTGGTGATGGTGGTGCTGTCGCAGTTTCCGCCAGAGATGGCGCGGCTTTTGCAAATTGGCGGCGGCTTCTTCCTGCTGTATATGGCATGGGGCGGCTGGAAAAGCTGGCGCGCGGGCGAAAGTGTGAGCAGCAGCCCGGCGGATAACCCGATTGAGCGCCAGTCCCGCCGGAAATATTTCGCGCGAGTGGTCACGATCAACCTGCTTAGCCCCGGCCCGTATATCTTCTGGGGGACGGTGAACGGCCCGCTGCTGCGGCAGGGATTGGACGACTCGGTGCTTTCAGGGCTGGCGTTTATGCTGGCATTTTACGGGGTTTTCCTCGGCGTTCTGGCTGGGTGGGTGCTGGTTTTTGAACGACTGCGGCGGGTGAACCCGAAAGTGACGCGGGCGTTGGTGCTGGTCACGGTGATTGTGCTGGCGCTGCTAGGTGTGAGCTTAATCGCACAGGGCGCGGGCTTAATCACCTGATGTGCAAGATGCAGTTATAATGAAGGCTAGAACAAATCGGTAATTTGCATCATTTTCTCTGTGATGACGGAGTGATCTTTTGCCTGATCCTCGACTGGAACGCGCGCTGGTCAGCACTGCGCGGCGGTATGCGCCGGAATTAGTGCCTAATCACTGGGCGAAAGCGGGCGATTACCCGCGCCCCCTCACTGAATTTGCGGCGGCGCTGGCCGAGCATAATGTGCTGGTGGCGATGGGCGATTTGACTGCCGCTGAAAACGCGATTTCGGGCGTGTACTTCAACGATTGGGCGAGCCTGTATACCGGGTTATATGCGCAGCTTTGCGCGGTGCTGTTTCCTTCATATATGGAGGTGAGCGCCTATTACGCCGATGAAGCGTATCCGCCGATACTACTGGTTCACGGGCAGGTGACGCCGGTGATCATTGGTCTGGCGCGCTATGTATCGCCGTTTGTGTCAGCGCGGCAGGCGGCGGCGAATGATGGTATTCCCACCAGCGAAAATGAGATGATGGCGCTGGTTGAGCAGATGCTGGACTATCTGGAAGCGGATGATCTCTCGCGGTTGGATTTTCGCCGCCTGCAGGGCAGATGTATTCAGATTATTCAGCAAATTATGAACGGGCAGGTGCGCCAGCGGATGATCACCCTGCCAGCAGCAGGGACGGATATCGCCATGCCCGGAGAAGCGCAAGCATTACCCCCGCCGCCGCTGCCGGATGGACTTCCTGAATCGCAACCTGATTTACCGGGTACCCTGCCAGAAGAATCGCCAGTATTTCAGGCTGGCGAAGTGCCAGTATTCTTCAACGTGCAATCTATGGATAAACGACGCCCCCCTGTGCCTGATCTGCCGGAGTAGAGTGGATGAAACGGGTTCTGTTCATTATATTTTTGCTGTTTGTGGTGCCATCTGGTTTGTTGAGCGCGCAGGAACAGCCTGCGGCCAATCTAACGGGGCGGCAAATTGAGGCGCTGCCCATTTTGATCAATGCGCGCGCCGATCTGGAACTGCTGGCCGACACCTATTTTCAACAATCCGGGGCGCGGCCTGACGGCTGGATTACGACGCTGGATGTGAACGATCCGCAGCTTCCGGTATTTTTGCGGCTGAATTTAGAAATTCTAGCGGGTACGATTTTTGGCGCCGATGAACGCCCCGAAGGCTGGTTTGGCGCGATCTTCAGCACGCCGCTGGCGATTGCCCGTGACCTGCGCCATGACCTTGAACTGGTGGCGGATCGGGTTGCCGGCGCGGCGACGATACGTCCGGCAGGGTGGCAGGGCGATGACCCCATGATGCGCTGTAATCGGGTGACGCAGGCACTGGTGACGCTGCTGGGGCGAACCGGATTTGCTGGAGAAGTTGATTTCTCGCTGGAAGATGCCTGCGCGCAGCTGGCCGGTCAAGCGGTGCAGTACGCTGAAGAACAGTTGATTCAGCCAGATTTTGGCAGCGAAGCTACACCAGCCAGCTCGACTGGCAGCGGCAGTATTCTGCCATATCGTGTGAACAATCCCTATACGGTGGCTTTTCTGGATCGCCGCGCCCGTGAGAGCGTTGGCGCAATTCCGCTGAACATCGGTTTTCGCCCGATTGGGCGCAGCGATACTGCATTTTCGAATATGATGCTGATCAGCGGCGAAGGTTTTCAGGTGTATGTAGACTACACGACGACTGACCTCGCTTTTTCGGATTTCGCTACCCTGCCGGCGGTGGGAAGTGATATCACTTATTGTACGGCGGCGTGGTGCGGGTGAAGCACGTTTATGTGGGGGCGTGCCTTGCCTTCTTAGCGACTTCAGGTAGATGGGAAAGATGGGGGGCGCGGTAGAGCGCTCCCTGATGTTTAATAGCGTTATGGCGCGTAAGGGAATACGTATTCGCTGGCGTGTCGTGCTAAAATAAACATATTCCGTTCAAGCAGGGTGTTCTTATGGGCAAAATTTTAGGGTTGATCATCGGCCTAGCGTTGGGCGCGGCAGTAGGGGCGGCAGTGGTGATGCTGGTTTCACCGGCCACCGGCGACAAGCTGATCGCCAACATCAAGCGAGGCTATCGCGAAACGTTAGATGATGCCCGCCTCGCCAGCGAACAGCGCCGCGCAGAGTTGGAAGCTGAACTGCGGATACGGCGGTAGGTTATTAATCGGGGTTGAAGGGCGAGGCGCATCAGCCCCGATTTGTATGTAGTTGACGGCTAAAACTTCCCCGTTGTTTTGAGTTTTTCAATATTGTTGGCGATTCGCCGCCCCCGGGTTTCTTCAGTTCTGGCATCTTCGATTTGACGGACGAACTCTTTCTTCCGGGAGGGGGCGAGCGCGTCGAAGGCCGGTTGGGCGCCGCTTATATCCAGCGCTGCCGCCAGATCGCCCGGTATATCAACGGTGCGCGGCTCAATATCCAGTTCCAGCGTAACTTCAACTTCATCACCGGCCTTCACCCCGGCGGCCTGACGGTGTTCAGCGGCCAGCGGCAGTAAATAATCACCGCCATATACGGCGACAGTACTGCGATAGGTGTAACCCGCAATCGTAACTTTTACCGGCGGCCTTTTGCCTTTGCCTAATGCTTGTACAGCTTCTTCGGGGACACGGATTCCGGTAGCCTTCATGCCTTCAGCTTGAAAGATGGTGGTTGTGAAGGATGTTTTCATAGCATGACTCCGATTCACGCTTCAAAAATTGCCGGGTGAGGAAATTTCGCGCCGGTAGCGGCTGTGATTACTGCACAGCCACATTCAGGGCATAAGGCATGGGTACGGTGGTAAGCGGCGCAAACGGCGAAACGATGATGATGGCTTCCTGTGCTTCTGCGACAACCGGAATAGACCATTGGCCAGACATCAGCAGGCTTGCCGCCTGTTCACCGTCCAGCAATTCGCGGGTGAGATTGAGCAAGCGATTGCCGTCATGCTGTGCCACCTGCACCCACGCGCTTTGCGGCGCATGATTCAGGATGTTTGCCCAGCCTGCCGCGTCCCAATCCTCACAGCCGGTTTCAAAATCATCAAAGTAG
>JACSRP010000078.1 GCA_014879665.1 Anaerolineae bacterium
GAACAGGTGAAAGCGCAGGCGCAGCAATATCTTGAGGGATGGCAGCGTGAGCGCGCTGAATTTGCCAATTACAAACGCCGTATCGAGCAGCAGCAGAAGGACAGCTACGCCAATGCCACTGCCGATGTGCTGAAAAAGGTTATCCCGGTGATTGATGACTTTGACCGTGCCATCGCCAATATTCCCGACGACTTAGCCAGTAACGCCTGGGTTAACGGGACGATGATGATCCAGCGTAAGCTGTATAAGATTCTGGATGATTCCGGCGTCACAACGATTGATCCGCAGGGTGAAGCCTTCGATCCGAACCGGCATGAAGCGGTGGTTATGGGTGACAGCGACAGCGTTGAAAGCGGCCATGTGATTGAAGTGATGCAAAAAGGTTACACACAGGGCGACCGGTTGATCCGGCCAGCATTGGTGAAGGTGGCGAGGTAAAACCCTCACCCCCTACAAACAAGACAATGTATCAGCAGTAAAATACCCGTCATAGATGCTGTGAAGATGGCGGGAAATAGACTACTAAACCCGTCAGGAGAGAAAAAAGATGTCAAGAATTATCGGTATTGACCTCGGCACGACGAACAGCGTCGTCGCGGTGATGGAAGGCGGCGAGCCTGTCGTCATCCCCGCTGCCGAGGGCGGCAACCTGATTCCGTCGGTGGTGGCAGTTAACCCCAAGACCAATGAACGGTTGGTCGGTAAGGTGGCGCGCAATCAGGCGGTGATCAACCCGGAAAACACAGTGTTTTCGGTGAAGCGATTCATGGGGCGTAAGTTTGATGATCCCGAAGTGCAGCGCGCCATCAAGCTGGTGCCTTACAGGGTAACGGCGGCAGACAACGGCGATGTGCGCGTGCATATGGGCGGCAAGGAATACAGCCCGCCGGAAGTTTCGGCGATGATCCTCACGAAAATTAAGGCTGACGCGGAAGCCTATCTGGGTGAAAAAGTCACGCAGGCAGTGATCACCGTCCCCGCCTATTTCAACGACGCGCAGCGTAACGCGACTAAGGATGCCGGGCGCATTGCCGGGTTGGAAGTGCTACGTATCATCAATGAGCCAACGGCCTCCAGCCTCGCTTACGGGTTGGGCGAAAAGAAGAACGAAATCATTGCCGTATACGATCTTGGCGGCGGCACCTTCGATATTTCCATCCTCGAAGTGGGCGATGGCGTGTTCGAAGTGCGCAGTACCAACGGCGATACCTACCTCGGCGGCGACAACTTTGATGAAGTGATCATCAACTGGCTAGCCGACGAGTTCAAGAAAGACAACGGGATTGACCTGCGTAATGACCGTCAGGCGCTGCAACGCCTGAAGGAAGCCGCTGAACGCGCGAAGATCGAGCTTTCAAGCGTGCTGACCGCAGATATCAACCTGCCGTTCATCACCGCCGATGCCAGCGGCCCGAAACATCTGCATACCACCTTGAGCCGCGCCAAGCTGGAAAGCATGGTCTCTGACCTGATCAAGCGTTCGATTGATCCTTGCAAGGCTGCCCTGCGCGATGCCGGATTAGAAGTGAAAGACATCAACAATATTGTACTGGTGGGCGGCATGACCCGTATGCCCGCCGTACAGGAAGCTGTACGCAATTTCTTCGGCAAAGAGCCGAGCAAGGGCGTCAACCCTGATGAAGTCGTGGCACTAGGCGCGGCGATTCAGGGCGGTGTACTGCGCGGCGATGTGAAAGATATTCTGCTGCTGGACGTAACCCCACTAACCCTAAGCGTGGAGACGCTGGGCGGCGTGGCAACACCGATGATCGAACGCAACACCACCATTCCCACGCGCAAATCGCAAGTCTATTCGACAGCCGCAGATCATCAGACACAGGTCGAAATTCACGTGCTGCAAGGCGAGCGCCCGATGGCTGTGGACAATAAGTCGCTGGGTAAATTCATCCTTGATGGCATTCCCCCTGCCCCGCGCGGCGTGCCGCAGGTGGAAGTAACCTTCGACATTGACGCGAACGGCATTTTGAACGTGAGCGCACGCGATAAAGCAACCAGCCGCGAGCAGAAGATCACCATCACTGCCAGCAGCGGGTTGAGCGAAACTGAAATTCAGCGCATGGTCAAGGAAGCGGAATCTCACCGCGCCGATGATGCCAAGCGCCGTGAAGAGGCCGAAGCCCATAATCAAGCGGACAGCGCAGTATTTACCGCCGAGAAATTCATCAGTGATTACGGCGACAAGCTGCCGGCGGAAGTGAAAAGCGATCTGCAAAGCAAGATCGAGGCCGTGAATTCCGCCAAGAGCGCCAACGATCTGGAACGGACGCGCACGACGACCCGCGAATTGAGCGATGCGATGCAGAAAGCCGGCGGCCAAATGTATGAGCAGGCCGACGCCGCAGCGCCAGCAGATGCGGGCGCCAGTACAGACCCAGGCCCGGCCGCCAGCGAAGATAAAGGTGGCGAAGACGTGGTTGAAGGCCAGTTCACCGAGGCATAAAGCTGAGGGATAGATTTAACAAAAAAGGCGCAGTCACCATAAACTGCGCCTTTTGCCTTTCAAAGCGCGCGCGCGATGTATTGTGCTCCTAGACAACCGTTTTAGAACCTTCATCAAATTACGAGGTCATCTCAACTCGCAGCTGTGGGCGGTTGTACCACAACACCAGCACGATGAGCGCGGCAGAGAGAATAAACCCGGCAATAGCAATGGCGATATAGCCGCTGGCGGCAAATAAGGCGCCGGCGCCGATGCTGCCAAACCCCGCGGACAGGAAAACCAGCGTATCGTTTATTCCCTGCACCCGCGTGCGTTCCTTCCCGTGCAGCCCGGTTGCTAATAAAGACGCGCCGGCCACATAGCCAAAATTCCAGCCTAAGCCTAATAAGAATAACACCCCCGCAAGCACGAATTCGTTGCCGGAAAGCGGCGCCAGCAGGCAGGACGCGATCAAGGTTGCGCCGCCGGTGACCAGCATTGGGATGCGCCCAAAGCGGTCAATCATGTAGCCGGTTAGCGGGGAAAACCCGTACATGCCTAGCGCGTGCGCTGCCAGCACGAGCGAAATTGCTTCGGTAGGGTGATGGAGATGGTGCATATGCAGCGGGGTCATCACCATCAGAACCACCATCACCGTCTGGCTGATAATGACGGCGATGATCGCCAGCTGCACTCTGGGCAGAGCCAGCAACTGCGAGAGGGGGCGCGCTGTGCCCACGTCTTCAATTTGGCGCGCGGCATTATTTTCCGCCTCCAATAATCTAGCGATGGTCATGGGATCAGGGCGTAGAAAAAAGAAACAAAGCAGCAGGGCAAGACCAGCAAACACCATCATTAACATCCATGTACCGGTGTCTGAAGGAAGCCCTAAAGAAGCCATCAGCCGCCCGCTGGGCGCAACCAGCAAGGGGCCAACCACAGCGCCAATGGTTCCTGCGAAGATGAGGCGGCCAATCATGCGCGCGCGTTCGTTTTCATGAAACATTTCGCCCGCAGCAAAGCGCCCCTGATCGGCGCTGGCGCGGGAAGTTCCCAGCAGCGCCGCGCCCACCAGCAGCAGCGGAAAACTATGCTGCATGATCGCCAGCATACCGACCAGCCCACCGAGTATGCCGACAGCATAGCCCAACGAAAGCCCGACACGCCGCCCGAAGCGTCCCATCACCATAGCAATCGGGTACGCAGATAGCGCTTGTGCGAAAGTGAGCGTTGATGAAGGCACACCAGCCACACTTTCGGTGCCGGCAAGCTGCGCAGCGCTAATGGTGATCAGCGTGAACACGGCAATTTGCGCGGCGGAAGATAGGCTTTGCGCGGCAAACAGTGTATAGAGTAACCGCTGGCTAGTTTTCAGATCGTAAGAGGAGGTCATTTCAAGCTCATTTTAGGATGAATAGAAGGTATCAAGAATCTTGCCCAATATCATCTCACATTCAGCCGCTACTCTCTACCTCCCGCATTCGCGAAACCGAAAATATTGTGAACACAATTAAAGAATTAAGAGACAGGGGAAAACTTTTACGAATTTCTATCTATACTCTTACACAATGTCGGCTACACTCATCACGATACGACCATCCTAATTGAGTACCCCATGGCACGCGATTACTACGAAGTACTGGGCGTTCAGCGCACTGCAAGCAAAGAAGACATCAAGAAAGCATTTCGGCAGCTAGCACGGCAGCTTCACCCTGATGTGAACAAAGAGCCGGATGCTGAAACACGCTTCAAAGAGGTGAATGAAGCCTACGAAGTACTTTCAGACGACGAGAAGCGCGAGCGTTATGATCGCTTCGGCACAGCAGGGGTAAACGGGCCTACGGGCTTTCCGGGCGGCGCAGCCGGTTTCGGGGGCTTCGAGGGCATCTTTGAGGAGTTTTTCAACAGTTTTGGCGGAAGCCGCGCTAATGCATCGCGCCGCCGTGGGCCGCGTCCGGGCGCAGACCGCCGGGTTGATGTGACCGTCACTTTTGAAGAATCTATATTCGGCGTTGAACGTGAAGTCGAATTTGAACGCCTGCAAATTTGCGAAACCTGCGCGGGTAACGGCGCCACACCCGGCACACAACCGGTACGCTGCCAACAGTGCAGCGGCACCGGCGAGGTTCGTCAGGTTCAGCAGACATTCCTAGGGCCGATGGTACAGGTAGGCACATGCCCGCGCTGCAATGGACGCGGCGAAACCATTGCTAGCCCCTGTACCACCTGCCGGGGTTCAGGCCGCCAGCGGGTAAAAGCCGAGCTTGAAGTACAAATTCCGCCGGGCGTGCGCGAAGGATTGCAAATTCAACTGCGCGGGCAAGGCGATGCCGGCGAAACTAGCGCGCCTGCGGGGAATTTATTTGTGGTGGTGCATGTTGAGGAACATGAATACTTCAAGCGCCACGACAACGACATCATCCTTGACATCAATATCAACGTGGCGCAGGCTGCATTGGGCGACAAAATCGTCGTGCCAACTGTGGACGGGGATGTGGAATTAATCCTCCCGCCGGGCACCCAAAACGGGAAGATTTTCCGCCTTCGCGGCAAAGGCGTCCCCCGTTTACGCACCGATGGCAGCAATTCAGGGCGTGGCGATCAAATGGTGAACATCGCCGTCGAAATTCCCGGTAAGCTCACCGATGAGCAGCGCGAGCTGTTCGAGAAGCTGGCCGACACGATGGGCGGCGCAGTCACACCCCAAAAGACGAATAAAGGCCTGTTCGATAAGGTGGTAGACTTCTTCAGCGGCGATCAGGGTTAATTCCCATTTCGCGATTAACCAGTACAAAATCAACGGACGGCAGAACTGCTGTCCGTTTTTTGATTCTATACAGCTGCTCTATCAAACCCGATACTGCTTCAACGCACGGCGGCCAATGATGCCCGGCAAAAGCGAATTTGCCCAGATAATCAGGCGGTCAAAGAAGCGCAGCACGACGGTTTTCTGGCGCTTATTCACGGCTTTGACCATAGCTTCGCCCACCTTTTCGGCAGGCATCACCGGCAATTTCGGCGCACGGGCGGCGTAGCCGGATGCCCCTAGCCGCTTCTCGTTGAACTCGGTGGCGGTGCGCCCGACACGCATATCGGTTACGGTGATCTGATCGCCTTCCAGTTCCAGTCGCAGCGAATTTGCGAGGCTGCTAACAAAGGCCTTGCTGGCACTATAACAGGCGGTATAGGGCGCGGTCATGTTGGCGACCACAGACGAGACGATGATAATATGCCCACCACCTTGTTTGCGCATCACCGGCACCGCCGCGCGAACGCTGTGCAGCACACCGTCAATATTGGTGCGCAGTAAGGTTTCCAGATCATCCCAATCTGAATCTACGACTGCGCCGCGCTGCCCAACTCCGGCATTCGCCACCAGCACATCAATATGGCCGAAGTGCTCGACGCCCTTTGTCATTGCGCGCTGTATATCAGCGGCATCACGCACATCAGCGGCGACGGCAAAAATGGCGCCATGGGGTGAAGGCAAACGCTGCACCGCCGTCTCTAAAGTTGCAAGGCGATCAATACGGCGCGCGGTGACGATCACATTTGCGCCAGATTTTGCGAAAGCCAGCGCCGCCGCATAGCCAATACCAGACGACGCACCGGTGATGAATACCACTCGATGATTGTTTGCGTGGGGAACAACGGTCAATTAAAAATATCCTTGGCCGCCAGCGCTTCGCAGCGCGGCTTTTCAGGCAAACGCGCCTTCGAGATACAGCCGGCATCGGGGATCAGCGCATTGCTAAAATGACGGCTTTCATTTTCAGGCCGGGCGATAAATGCCTCGTAATCTCCATAGCGGAGCAAATTCCGTTCAGCAACCATTATGAAATACTGCCTCCCTACTCAATTCATCAGCGCTTAGATCACTGCTGTCTCTTGATAGACCCCAAAAACTTTGCGCATCACGTCGGTCATTTCGCCCAGCGTGCAGTAGGCTTTGGCCGCATCAATGAGGTAGGGCATCACGTTTTCAGTGCCGCGGCAGGCCTGTTCTAAGGCGGACAATGCTGAGCTTGCACGCTCGTTATCCCGCCCCAAGCGCAGCATCTGCAAACGCGCCACCTGCCGCGCATAGCCCTGCGGATCCATCGCCAGGATCGGGATAGCAATTGGCGCATCGTCGGTGTAGCCATTGAGACCTACAATAATGCGCTCGTCAGCATCTATTTCGCGCTGATAACGATAGCTGGCATCGGCAATTTCCTGCTGCATGAAACCCGTTTCAATCGCAGGCAGTACGCCGCCTATGGCTTCGATGCGCTCAAAATAGTGATATGCTTCAGCTTCAATGCGATCCGTCATGGCTTCAACAAAATAGCTGCCGCCAAGCGGGTCAATCGTGTTAATCACGCCGCTTTCTTCCGCGATGATCTGCTGGGTGCGCAGCGCCAGCGTGACGGCAAGCTCGCTGGGCAGCGCTAAGGCTTCATCCATGCTGTTGGTGTGCAGGCTTTGCGTACCGCCCAAAACACCAGCCAGCGCCTGTAGCGCCACGCGAATCAGGTTGTTTTCCGGCTGCTGCGCGGTCAGGCTGACGCCCGCCGTCTGAGTATGGAAACGCATCAACAGCGAACGCGGATCGCGCGCGCCGAAACTGCCAGCCAATTCCCGCGACCAGATACGCCGGGCGGCGCGCAGTTTCGCAATTTCCTCGAAGAAGTCGTTGTGAATATTGAAGAAGAAGCTGATACGCGGGGCAAAACTATCAATATCCATGCCCCGCCGCAGCGCCCAACGCACATATTCAAAACCGTCAGCCAGCGTGAAAGCCAATTCCTGCGCGGCGGTGCTGCCCGCCTCCCGAATGTGATAACCGCTAACGCTGACGGGATTCCACAGCGGCAGTCGTTCGGCGGCATATTCGATGGTATCTACGACCAGCCGCATCGAAGGTTCGGGCGGGAAAATATATTCTTTCTGGGCGATATACTCTTTCAGAATGTCATTTTGCAGGGTGCCGCGCAGCTTTTCAGGAGGCACACCCTGATTTTCAGCGGCAGCAATATAGAATGCCCATAAAATTGCGGCGGGGCTGTTGATGGTCATGCTGGTGGAAACTTCGCCTAACGGGATGCCATCAAACAAGATTTCCATGTCTTTGAGCGAGCTGATAGCCACGCCACACTTGCCAAATTCGCCCAAAGCCTGCGGCGCATCGGTATCGAAACCCATCAGTGTCGCCAGATCGAAAGCCACGGACAGCCCCATATTGCCCTGTTCCAACAGAAATTTATAACGGGCATTGGTCTCTTCAGCGGTGCCAAAACCGGCAAACATACGCATCGTCCAGAGCTTGCCCCGATAGCCAGTGGCATGCACGCCCCGCGTAAATGGAAACTCACCGGGAAAACCAAGATCGGCCATATACCGCTGTTGAGAGTTATCAAGCGGCGTATAGATACGATCAACAGACTCGCCGGACATGGTGGTGAAGGTTTGATCCCGTTCCGGCATCCGGCTCAGGGTTTCGCGTAAGGTGGTATTTTGCCAGCGTTCAAATGCCGCGCTTAATTCCGCATTTTCGGATGGAAGCGCGTCGCCAAATAATGAAGATTCATCAAACATAAGTATTTACCTGATTGCTGAAGGATATGCACCTTTAACGATACCACAGGACGCAGTGAGCGCCGCAAATCCTAAGAACTGGGGGTTCAGGGAAGCGGGAGCAGGATAAACCCGTCCGTGATTGTCGTATTATCGGGCGCGATCACAGGCAGTCTTTCACCCTGCGAATCCACCCACCCGATCCGCAGCGACCAACCGGCATAATCCCCGCCATTTACAGGCAAGAACAGGCGATCTGTCCCCTGCTGCCCCCGCGACCATGTCTCTACTGGCGCGTATCCGCCTGAAGGCTGCCGGTCTTGCTGGGCGATAATCACGCCGGAAGAATCCAGCAGATGCGCAAACCATGAGGCGGGAGGGGTAGAATCGCCGATCAACTGCCAATTCAATTCGACTGAAATGCCATCTGTTCGCGGTTGAAGACGATAGCTTTCAAGCGCGATCTCGCCAAACTGCCAGCCGCCGGTTTGTAACGGCGCGTCTATCGGGCGGGTATCAAATAACAGCGCGCGGTGATCTGGCACAGCACGCTCAAGCACAAATGCCTGCTGCCCCCATAATTCGCGCTCCTGCCAGTTTTCGGGATCGGCAGGCGCGAACCACGTAATCAACCATAAGCGTTCCCCCTGCGCCAGCGACCATTCCCATAATGGCCGGGCATCGCGGTCATCTGGCGTGGTGGGGGCATTGACTACTGTCACCGGCGCACGCTGTTCCAGATCGAGCAAACCGTCGCCAAACAATGTTGTCGCGGCATAGACGGCTCCCTCAGGGTTAAGCACCGCAGACACCGCCGCCAGATTTTGCATATCAGCCGCAGTTGAACGCGCCCCGCCAACCAGCAGCAGCGCAGCAAGGCTTGAACCCGCTATCAGCGCCGCGCCAAATTTTGGAGGAATGGCGCGAAGGATAAGGATAGCTAAGCCGATCATGATCAAGCTAACCGGCGCAATCCACAGCAGCGGCGAAGCGCCATTCAGCGACCAGCCAACAATCAACGGCCAACCTGAAATAAGCAGCGCCAGATGACCAATTATCGCATTCTGGTATGGATCAGTTAGCAATTCATCGAGAAAGTCAGTTCGCCAGCGGGTGATATCTCCACCCCAGAGCACATTGACCTGATAGGAGAGGAAAATCAGATGATCATAGAACGCGCCCAAAAGTTGGATGAAAAATGACAGGCCAACAAAGCCGATGAGGATGAGCGCAAGCCATCGTTTTCTCGCCGCCTCGGCAACCAGCGGAGCGAGTGCAAGCGTCATGAGAGGGATAATAGGCAGCAAAAAGCGCGGCCCCCAAGCCACCCCACCATCCCAACTCCACCATGCGGCAAACATCGCAAATTGCAGTATTACCAACGCCAGCAGCAGCCACGCAAGATGAGGGAAACGGCGGCGCAGCATTAACCAGCCCGGCAGCGCCAGCAGCAGCACCGGTGAATACCAGAACAGCCCGCGATAGGGGCTGAGGGTGAGGCCGAATATGCCCGATAAAAAGGGGAAGGTGAAGCCTTCGCCATCGCTGAAGCGGTAGCCGGTAGTGAAGGGGCTGCCAAAACGCAGTGCGTTATATAGGCTGAAAGCGCCAGCAAAGATCAACGCAGGCAGAACAAGCGCCAGCAGATCGCGCCATTTGCGGCGGCGAATACCGTCAATCAATGCAAGCAGCCCTAATAAGCCCGCCGGCAGCACATAGATGGTATTCACACCTACCAGAAGGCTGCAACTTACAGCAAGCATAGCTAAGTACGCCCAACAGCGGCGTTCTCGATATTCATACAACGAGAACACTGCCAGCAGCAGCAAGAGCGCGGCTAACGGCTCGCCATAAAGGGTTCGGGCATAAGGAAAAGCGAGCGTAGCAAGGCCATAGATTAGCCCAACTACAAAAGCTGCCCGATGGGCGTAATTCAACCGGCACGCAAAGGCGAAAAGCAGAAGTGCGGTGGCGGCAGTAACAAGAGGGTTAAAAAGCATAGCGGCGGCACGGGTTGTCAGAAAAGGCAGTAAGTCGGCGGTGAGGATGAAAGGCAGCAGACCAAGTGATGGCGTGATGCCCTTTTTGCTGTACAACGCGCCATCTTCATCAAAGGTTCCCATACGCGCGCTGTCTACGGGAAACAACATGTCGGCATAGGCGACGGCGCTAATCGTCGGGCTGCCGGTACGCAATAACGCGGCAGAAGCGCCCAGCAGCGCATCGCCATCGGCTGAATCGGGGATGCCGGTATAAATGAGCAGATACGCGCCGAGCAAAATCGCAAACAGCGCGGCAGCATAGATCAGTGCTGGCTTTCGAGATGACAACACGTACACCCTATAGTTGTGAGACGTATGCTGCGCTAACGATACGCATCACGGGCAGAGGGCGCAAGGGTCTTCAAGGAAAGGAATTGAAGCGGGTTATTTCATTCGCGTCTAGAATAAAAAACCCCCATCATAGAAAATCTGATTAGGGGGAACAGGCTAGCTTTTACAAGCACCAACCATAAGGGCGGTTTTCGGCTGCGATTTATAATAGTATACCATAGTTATGCGATAATCCTTCGCATTTTGCAAACCTGCGGTAACATGATCCCTATAGCGGCGCAGCAGGCAAAACCATGAGCGATCAGCAGCGCGATCCACGACGCATCACCCGCGAATTTATGCAGGCATTAAGCCTCAATCAAGAGGCGGGAAACCAGATTCCCGGCCTGCTTGATCGGCTGATCCTGCCGGGGCTGCTAGGCTTCGGCATTGCCACAACCGCCGTTCAAGTGCTGCAAGGTGACTGGTTAGAATTTGCCCTACTGGCCATTAGCGTCGTTTTGCTGCTGCTCATCACGATTTCCCGACGCCTACAACATCGTCTTCTGGGAAGGCCATTTAGCCGCCGCCATGCGCTGTATGTATTGATCTTCTGGATGAGTGGCATCGCGTGGCTGAATGTCTTGCGCTATATCCTCCATCTGCCCACTACCGGCAAGGACAGCCCGCTGTTCTATGTGCTGGCTATCGGGTTATTCGCGCTGGCGGTTATCATGATCCGCGCTGTGCTGATGTTGACGCGCTGGTTTTATCCCGTTTTTTCAACACACATCCCGATCTGGGAACAGGTTTTGCTGCTGGCAAATGAGGCGCTTGCGGCCGCGATCTGCGCTTTCTTCTTCGGCAATTTGCTGGCGCGACTGCTGCAACCCGGCGTTTTCACCCTGTGGACAGACCCTCTATACACGGCAGCAGTTGGCGCATCGGCCATCATTTACTATGTTGTGATCCAATTCATGTGGATTCGTCGTTATAACGATAGGCTCAGCACCACGACATTGTGGCTGCGGTTGGCGCGGATGCTGGCACCGCTGGCGTTACTGGTCATCGTGCTGTTAATCATCCGGCGCATCGTTGAACGATCTGATCTGCGCTCAGCCACCCTGCTCACCAGTGCCGCGACCAATTTAGCCATCCTCGCCATCGCACCAATCATCCTGCTGCTGGTGGTCGTGCTGAGCTATTTGATCTATAGCAGCGGGAAAGGCATTCGCCAGCGATTCCTCCCAGATTTACTACTGGATAAACTGCCGACCCGTTTGGCGCGGTTTTTCCGTTCAATCTCAGATATGGATTTCATGCTGCTGGTTTGCGTGCTGGCGCTGGCACTTCCAGCGTATGTGCTCTTTGGCGGCAGCGCCGTACTGACCACCGTAGGGCAAGACATCATGCAGCAGGGCAGCGCCTTCATCGAAACCGGAGAACAGGCGCTGGCGCTGATCGTCGCGTTCCCGTTCTACCTGATTATTCTGGGACTGCTGATGCTGTACGCATATGTGATTCTTCAGCCAACGCTTGCGGCACATGATCGTGATGAACTAATTGCACGCCTGCCGGTAGGCTTCCTGATCATTCTGATCATCACCCTATATTTGTTCGCCGTGCCGTTCACGCAAGCTCTAATTGAGGGGCGTCTACCTCGCTTGCCCCAAGATTTAGGCCGTATCCTACTTTTTAGCATCTTGATTCCGCTGGTGCTGCTTTACGCGCACTATTTTGTACTGGTGCGGATGCCTTATTCCCGTGGTCAGCGCAGCTGGCGCGATACGCACAGCACGGCACTGGCGATTCAGCTAGACACCATCGATCACAAAATCAACGGGCTTAATCAGGACATTGAGCGGTTGGATCAATCATGGCAGGAAAACGCGAATTACGAAGCGGCATCTCGTTTTGAAACACTGTACCAGTATGTGCAGCTCAACGGCCTGCGCGACGATATGAATATGCAGCGGTTGAAAGTTGTTGCCGAGCGACAACAGCTTACCGAGCTTTCAGACGCCCCAATTTCGGTGGCTGTTGCCCGGCTTCCGCTGCGCGTGGTAAGCCTCGGCATTCCGCTGCTGCTGCTGATTCAGATTTATCAGTGGGCGGTGTTGAATAATGGCCTGCGAGAAATCATTAATAACCCTAATCTCAACGTGGTAGATTTTTTCCGGGAAATACTGAGCCAGCTTCAATTTTAGAAACAACCTCCAATTATGTTACATTCAGCGTGCACATTTTTCATAGCAGGTTAACCGTTGCTTCTATTTCCTGTGTACATGCGAGACTAGTAATTCATGAACGATAACCCTGATACATTACTGGATGAGCTTCATGAGCATGAGCAGCCGCTTTCCGGCGATGATGTGATGGCCGAAGCCGGAAGAAAGGTGATGCTGCGACAGCTCATTCAGATTGTCGAGAGTCAATCCGGAGTGATCGCAGGCGAAGATCCCGAAGCTGTGCATGATATGCGCGTCGCCACGCGCCGCATACGCAGCACCTTTCGCCTGCTGGAGCGCTACTACAAACCCAAAATCGCTGCTAGTTTTGAGCGACGGCTTAAAGAACTCGCCCGCATGCTGGGCGCCGTGCGCGATCACGATGTGCTGCTTGAACAGGTGTCGGGCTACCGCGGAACGCTTCAACAGGACGATTCACAGCGGCAAGCATTGGATGCGCTCATTGAGAGGATTGGTCAGGAACGCGCCGTTGCCCGTTATCATCTGTTAAAACTGCTGGAAAAAAAGCGTTATCACCATTTCATTCAGGCATTCGCTACTTTTACCACCACGCCGAAAGATGGCGCACGGAAAATAAACGACAGCGGCGTGGAACCGATACAGGTTCGGCACGCGCTGCCACCGCTGATCTACGCACATCTGGCTGCGGTTCGCGCTTATGACGACATTCTGTCAGAGGCAACCGACGAACAGCTTCACGCGCTGCGTATCGAATTTAAGCGTCTGCGTTATGCGTCAACCCTGTTCGATGAAGTATTAGGCAGCCAGATCAAAGATTTCAACAAGGAACTGGCGGCCTTTCAAAATCAACTAGGACGAATGCAGGATATGGTGACAGCGAAAGCCACGATTACGGGGTTATTACCGGAACTCCCCGCTGACTCTGGCGAAGGGCTGCAACCTTATCTGGAAAGTTTATCGCTTGAGCAGGAAAGCCTGCGCGGGGATATTGGCGCGATGTGGAAAAAGTTCAATTCTAAGCCGGTGATGGGCAAGTTAGGTGGGGCGGTAGCCGCGTTATAAATAAAAACAGGGTGCCGCGCGGCACCCTGTTTTAGAATTTAACCAACTCGGTTTTGATTACGGCCGATGGCGAAGTACAGCAGCAAACCAACCAGACTGCCAAAGAAGACGATGGCTGCCCAGAGCACGCCGTTCGCGCCGCGCTTATTCGCATCTTGATAGACCCAGATCAGAATAGCGATATCAAGGATGAAGATTGCCAGGCAGCACACGAGCCAGACGGTGCCACCAAATAACATGGCCGTAATTCCACCGCTGTCATCTTGTGCAAACGCAACGAATGGCAGCGCCAGCATGAAACTGATGAGCAGCATGGGCAAAATTGTCTTGCTTAAGCGACTTTGAATTGCAGTCATAATTATCCCCTCTCAACCCCGATACGCTACAGAAAAATATATACGTAATCTTCAATTTATGCGAGAAACAATTGAGCAAATGGGCGTTTTGAGAGTCAGGGGTTCAGCCAATGACGGCCTGCACTCCGGCGACGCCCAATATGAAAGCCAGCGTGAATACAATTGACCAGACCAACCCGCCGATAACCAGCGCGACAAACAGCCGCCCACGCGGCATATTTATCATTAGGCCAAGCAGCGCGCCAAGCTGTGACCCCAGAGTCACCGGCGCGATCCCGCCTAATCCCACCGCGCCATATTTATCAAGAAGGCGCCGGGTGCGGCTGTTTGGATCGGCAGGCAGCTTATGGCCGATGCGCTGGTACAACCAGCGGCGGAATGGCTCGCCCAAAAAGAGGACTAGCCAAGCGCCTACGCCGTAACTTATGGCGCAGGTGATGGTGATGATCACAGGGCTGAGGCCAAGCGCCAGCCCAACGGGAACCGCGCCCCAGAGCGAGAAGAAGGCGACGCCAAAGACGCTGGCGATCTTGCCAAGTTCAGCCAGCACGTCCACGAAATTTTCCTCTCAGGAATTGAAATAGTCCTGCCAGCCCATACGCAAATAGTAGGCCAACAACCGGAACTGCCGGAAGATAGTAGCGCGCCCAATCCAGCGGTGTGAGCAGCAGCGTTGAGGCCAGCGCCGCCACTGCCCACACCAGCACGATCATGCGCGCGCCCGATAGGATGGCAGATCTTACAAACAAGCGCGCAAAACCGATCAGAGTGAGGGTAAGCAGCAGCAGGCCGCCGATTATGCTGCCCCCGATAGCGATGCCAGCCCACGGAGATGCTTCATAGGCAGCAATCTGATCACTTATATAATTTTCCCAACCGGCGATCTCAAAATACTGCGGCTGACCGATAAACACATGGTTGAAGAAGCCAGACACTGATGCGCCAAAATCCGGATAGCCGCCAAAGACATTCATCTGTTCGCTGAGCAATCGCTCCCGCAGCGCCAGCACTTCACCAGCGCGATGCAGCGGATCGCCCCACCAGGCAGGATTCAAAGCATAGAACACCAGCGCAGCCAGACCACCAGCTAGCAGCAGGCTCAATAATGCGTGAACCCCCTGCTGCCGGGTATCGCCCCTGATTATGCAAACGAGCGCCCACAGAAAACATGCGCCCAGAATTGGCGCTGCAACAAATAACGCCGTGTGTTTGCTGGCGAAGGCTAACCCGGAGGCGATGCCTAACAGCGCCGATATTATCCAGAGGCGATTACCGGATGCCTTCATCCAGTAGATAGCTGCCAGCACGGCCAGCAGCGTAAAAGCGATAAAGCTGCCTTCCATCATCGCGCGGCGGCCATTGACCAGCAGCAGCGGATTGAGCGCGTAAAACAATGCGGCAAGATAGGCAGTTGGGCGCCCGTCAAGCTGCAGGCCAATCAAAAATATCCATAACACCCCGCTGGCCAGCAGCAGCGCTGAAGGGATACGCGCCGCCATGAGCAATGCTTGAGCGGGCGCATGATTGGTGGTCAGGTTGTAATTGAAATCTGCGCCCCAATCCCACTGCTGGTTGAGATGTTCAATGTTAAAGCCAGCAAAATGCCACGCCAGCCCGATCAGATATTTGTTAATGCTGCCGTTAAGCATCCGCAGTTCCTGTTCCTGCGGGCTGATCGGCGGATCGTGGTAGGTAATGAGATTCAGATCGCGCTGCAAAAACTGATAAGCGTAATCGTGGCTCATGTAAACCTGCGTGGCTTCATCCGCATGAAATGGCACTAAAGCCACGCCGGCGAGAATGTAGAGCGCCAGCAGAACGATGAAGATGAGATCAATGATCGGCTTAAGGAAGGGTTTCAAGAGATAGCGATCCGGAGGGTGGCATTCAGCATTAAAAAGTGAACGGTTATGGCTTCAGCAATCATCTGTTTTGAGTCGTCAGGCATGTTACAATCACAATTTGGAATAGATGTTCGAGAATTAAAGCGATGACATCGCAGCCATTACCGCTTCCCATCACAAAAGAAGAAGCGCGCATCGTTTATTATACAGGCACTGAAACTCCGACTAAACCGGGTGATGTTACGCCCGATACGCCGCTTCATGAACTCTATTTAAATTGGACGGAGAAAGAATTACCAGAACGCGAAAGAACGAAACACGTTCACCGCCTACATCCATATTTAGGAAAATACATTCCGCAGCTGGTAGAGATTTTTCTTAGAAAGTTTTTTGCCCCCGGACAAACGATTTTAGATCCATTTGCAGGTTCCGGTACAACACTTGTACAAGCCAATGAATTGGGTATCCATTCAATAGGGTTTGACGTTTCAGCATTCAACGTCGTTCTTATGAAGGCAAAGACAGGTCGTTATGATCTCGATAAAGCCGAAAAAGAAATAAAGCATATTCTGTCCCGCATGGAGCCTCTCCGGCCAGATAATTCATGTCAGATGCCGCTGTTTAATTCCTTCACGCCATCGTTACATCTTGAAACCGATAACGATTACCTAAACGCATGGTTTGCGCCCCGGTCTTTGAAAGAGCTGTTAGCATTTCAATCGCTCATTCCAGAGTATGAATATCAAGACCTATTGAGCGTAATTATTTCCCGTTCTGCGCGTTCAGCCAGATTAACAACTCATTTTGATTTAGATTTTCCGAAATACCCGCAGACCGAGCCATATTACTGCTACAAGCACAGCCGAATCTGCCAGCCAACTCAAACTGCAATCCAATTTATTCAACGCTACAGTTTGGACACTCTCGCAAGAATTAAGGAATATGCAAAACTACAATCAGATGCAGCCATTGAAATCCATCATCAAGATAGTGTAACAGCGCATATCCCCCCAATAGACGGCATCATTACCAGTCCCCCCTATGTCGGCCTGATTGATTACCATGAGCAGCATCGTTATGCCTACGAGCTTTTCAACCTAGAGGATCACCGTTCAGAGGAAATTGGAGCGGCTGAAAAAGGATTGAGCAAAAAAGCCAAGCGAGATTACCAATCTGGAATCATCAACGTATTTCATAATGCCAGCCAATCGCTTCGCTCCGGTGGGTATTTCATTGTGGTTGCGGGCGATAAATTTGAGCTGTATGGCGAGATCGCAGCAGCCCTTGATGTGAAAGTTGAAGCGATCATCAAGCGACATGTCAATCGAAGGACGGGAAGACGCTCAACAGAGTTTTACGAGTCAATTTTTGTTTGGAGAAAGAAGTAATGCCCGAAAATTCCAACATGAAGCTTGCGATCCAGATCACGATTCAAGCAATTAGGGGATGAGTTCTGGGAAAAGGTTGGCGGCAGCGGCACTTATCAAGCATTTATTAACGCGGTGAATGAAATTGGCGCCAAGTACAAAGAACGCATTTATCGCGAATTCTTAGGCATTGAACCCCCTATAGATACAGGGGGTTTGCTTTAATCCCAAACCTACACAATCGTAATCAGCAGCTTGCCCTGCTCTACGGTCTGGTTGGCGGCCACGCTGATACGCTGGACGATGCCCGCACGCGGCGCTTTCAACTCGTTTTGCATCTTCATACTTTCGAGGATCAGGATGGTCTGTCCAGCCTGCACTTCCTGACCTTCGCTCACGGGAACGGCTACGATCAGCCCCGGCATCGGCGATTTAATCGAAATCTCGCCGCTTTCGGCAGAGAGTCCGCCGCGGCGGGATGCCAATAACTGGGCGCGTTCATCCAGCACTTCGCCGGTGAACAGCTTGCCGCGCATCATCACCTCAACACCTTCGTTACGTTCCTCAATGACGACTTCATAACTGGCGTTATCGCGGATGACGGAATACAGCGATGGGCCAAGGGTTAGAAAATCAACAGTGCGCTGCTCGCCGTTAACGGTAAGTGAGCCGTCTTTGGCAATCTCAATTTCGTAGGTCTTTCCGTTCAACACGGTCACATATTTCATCGGTGCACCCGCTCCCAGCGTGAGAGCCATTTCCAGTTGCTGGTATCGCGCTCATTGCGCCCAACCACCTGACCGGCAAGCTGGCGCTGGCGATGCGCATACAGTGTTGCCGCAATTGCCGCCGTCTCCAATTCGCCCTCATCGGGATCATTTTCATAGGTCGTCATGCTGAAGCGTTCTTCAACGAATTTAGTGTCCAGCCTGCCTGCGATAAAGGTGAAGCTGTTGAGTAAGTTTTGATGGAAAGGCACGTTGTGCTTCACACCCATAATCGTAAATTCTTCCAGCGCGCTGCGCATCCGCAGTATCGCCTCCGGTCGGTCATCGCCCCAGCAGATCAGCTTGGCGATCATACTGTCATAGTACGGGGTGATGCTATATCCCGCATACACGCCGCTGTCTACGCGCACGCCGGGGCCAGAGGGCACGTTCAGCGTGGTGATTTGCCCGACAGACGGCAGGAAGTTGTTATACGGGTCTTCAGCATTGATGCGGCATTCCATCGCCCAACCCTTCGGCTCAGTCAGGCTCTCGGTCGGCCCCATGCGCCGGCCACGGGCAATACGCACCTGCTCTTTGACCAAATCAATACCGGTGACCAGTTCCGTTACCGGATGTTCCACCTGCAAACGGGTGTTCATCTCCATGAAATAGAAGTTTTTATCTTTATCCACCAGATATTCAATCGTGCCGGCGTTCACATACCCGACTGACTGCGCCGCCAGCACCGCCGCCTCTCCCATGCGCCGCCGTAAATCAGAGTCCATAAACGGGCTAGGCGATTCTTCGACCAGCTTTTGGTGGCGGCGCTGGATGGAACATTCGCGCTCGCCAAGGTGAATAGTGTTACCATGCATATCGGCCAACACTTGAAATTCGATGTGTCGCGCGCCGATGATCATCTTTTCCAGATAGACGGTGCCATCGCCAAACGCGCCTTCCGCTTCGCGCCGCGCCATTGCCAGCGCATCCGGCAGTTCTTCAGCGGAATAAACGCCGCGCATGCCTTTGCCGCCGCCGCCAGCAGCGGCTTTAACCATCACCGGAAAGCCAATTTCCTGCGCCGCCGCTAGAATTTCATCGTCGCGCATACCCGGCTCAGTACCCGGCACGACAGGCACACCGTATTTTTTGACCGCTTCACGGGCGGACTGCTTATCGCCCATGGTGGCAATCGCGGAAGGTGGGGGGCCAATGAAGATGATGCCTTCATCGGCAACGGCCTGCGCGAACCACTCACGCTCGCTCAAAAATCCGTAGCCGGGATGTATTGCATCTGCACCGGATTTCCGGGCCGCTTCGATAATTTTTTCACCGACGAGATAGCTTTCACGCGGCGGTGGCGGGCCGATATGCACCGCTTCATCAGCATAGCGCACATGCAGGCTGGCGCGATCAGCATCCGAATAGACAGCCACCGTCTTAATGCCCAGATCGCGGCAAGCGCGGATGATGCGAACGGCGATCTCGCCGCGGTTGGCGATCAGCACTTTCTTGATTGAAGTTTGCGATTGTTCGCTGGAGTTCATATTTTCTCTCCGCCCTACAGGGGGATATTACCGTGTTTCTTGGGCGGGTTGTTATCGCGCTTGTTCTGAAACACCTCAAGGCCGTTGATCAAGCGGGCGCGGGTTTCGCGCGGTTCGATGACATCATCCACGAAGCCGCGTTCGGCGGCAATATACGGGTTAGCAAGCTGCTCGCGGTACTCGGCGGCAAGCCGCGCTTTCAGCGCCACCGGATCGTCCGCCTCTTTCAGATCACGGCGATAAATAATCTCCACCGCGCCTTCCGGTCCCATCACGGCAATTTCTGCCGTCGGCCATGCCAGATTTAGATCGCCGCGAATATGCTTACTGCTCATCACGCAGTAAGCGCCGCCGTAGCTCTTGCGAACGGTCACTGTCAGTTTAGGTACAGTCGCTTCGCAGTAGGCGTACAGCAGCTTCGCGCCAGACATAATGATGCCGTTGTGTTCCTGCGCAGTGCCGGGCAAATAGCCGGGAACGTCCACGAATGTAATGATCGGAATATTGAAACAGTCGCAAAAACGGATAAAACGCCCGGCTTTCTCGCTGGCTTTGATATCCAGCACGCCCGCCAGCACCATCGGCTGATTGGCGACGATGCCGACGCTGTGGCCGCCTAAGCGAGCAAAGCCAACTACGATATTGGCGGCATATTCCGGCTGAATCTCATAGAACACGCTGTCATCCACGACACGGTTGATAATATCTTTGATATCGTAAGGTTTGTTGGGGCTGTCGGGAATGATGGTGTCCAGCTCGGCATCTGAGCGCAAAGAATCGTCTTTGGTCGCCAGAAACGGCGGGTCTTCCATGTTGTTCTGCGGCAGGTAGGTGAGCATTTCGCGCACCAGCAGCAGCGTTTGGGTTTCATTTTCACCGACGACATGACAAACGCCGCTCTTGGTGGCATGCACCGAAGCCCCGCCCAATTCCTCGAAGGTCACGTCTTCATGCGTCACCTGTTTGACCACATCGGGGCCGGTGATGAACATATAGCTGGTTTCATTGACCATGAAGATGAAATCGGTCAGCGCCGGGCTGTAGACTGAACCGCCAGCGCATGGCCCCATGATCACGCTCAACTGCGGGATCACACCGCTGGCCAGCGTATTCCGCAGAAAAATATCGGCATAGCCGCCAAGGCTGACCACGCCTTCCTGAATACGGGCGCCGCCGCTGTCGTTCAAGCCGATGAGTGGCGCGCCGGTGCGTGTCGCCATTTCCATCACTTTACAAATTTTTTCGGCATGAACTTCGCTGAGGCTGCCGCCCATCACGGTGAAATCTTGCGAGAACACGTAGACGAGACGACCA
Organism: Anaerolineae bacterium; assembly: GCA_014879665.1. Classification (GTDB taxonomy): domain Bacteria; phylum Chloroflexota; class Anaerolineae; order Aggregatilineales; family Phototrophicaceae; genus Flexifilum. The sequence goes on from JACSRP010000078.1 coordinate 20,719, forward strand.
TTAATGGTGCCCCACCCTGTGACTACGCTGTCTCCGGGATGTTTCTGATTTTCAAGGCCGAAGCTGTTGGAGCGATGTTTGACGAACGCATCAAGTTCGCGAAAAGTGCCGGGATCGAGCAAAATATCCA
>JACSRP010000040.1 GCA_014879665.1 Anaerolineae bacterium
CGGTTTTTACACATTCTCGTAACGATGGAGATCATTGTAACATAATAAATTTCATGCTCGCAAGGCATGTGTCCCTGAATTTAACGATGGCTTATGGCTTTAAATCCTGATTTTCAAGCGGCACTGGCATCTATCATCCGTCCCATTTACGCCACAGATCTTCCCGATAATCTGGAAGCTATGCGGCATTGGCTGTCCGGGCTTGGCCTTGCCACGCCAACCTATCCCTTTATTGCTGTGGCTGGCTCGGTTGGCAAGGGCAGCACAGCGCTGGCGCTGGCGCGGCACTTTGCGGGGATTGGCCAACGGATCGGTTTATACACTAGCCCGCACCTGCACAGCTTTCGAGAGCGTTTTCAAATTGACGGCGTGATGATCTCTCAAAAGGCGTTCGCGCATCATGCCGGGCGTATTATGGCTCTAACCCGGAATAGCGGCGCGCAGCCCAGCACCTTTGAAACAGCTACACTAATTGCCTATAACTGGTTTTCAGCCGAAGGGGTTGATCTCGCCATCTGCGAAATCGGCATGGGCGGGCGTTTTGATGCGGTGAACGCCGCTCCTAATCAGCTTGCCATCTTCACACCTATTGAACGCGAGCATGTGGTGGCATTAGGCGGCACATTAGAGTCTATCGCATGGCATAAAGCCGGCATCCTGCAAAACGGCGGCGTCGGCATCAGCCTGCCGCAAAGTCCCGTTGTCGAAGCAGTTTTTGAACGCGAAGCAAAGTCTAAAAATGCGAAGCTTATATGGGCGCAGGACGAAGCCGCGCTGATTGAACATGCCCGCAGCATTATTTCGCCTAAAATGCGGATCGAAATCTCGCCTCACGTGCATCAGTGGGCGGATCAGCTTCCCGGCCGGTTAGAAGTTGTATCTTTTGAAGAACGTATCTATATCATTGACGGTGCGCATACATCGCGGGGTGCTGCCCGCCTTCGCGCACATCTGGATACTTATAATCAGCAGCCTATCCTGCTCGCTGCGGCACTGCTGCGCGATAAGCCCGCGCCAGAGATTCTGAGTTTATTCGATGATCCGTTGTTTACAATCTTTTTGACGTCACTGTCCGGTCATCGGCGCGCGAATCCAGAGGATATAATGAGGGAATGGCATCCGAGCCATGCGAAAGTTGAAATTGTCGAAAATATCGCTGAAGCTTTCAGCAGAGCCGCCCATTCCCATCAACGCCTGATCGCTATCTGCGGATCATTACGGGCTGCGGCTTTAGCCCGCGAAATCTTAGGGCTGGTTTCAGATTCCGCGCTGATAGAAAGCAAGTTCACCCGCAGCTTATTTGAAAGTGATTCTTACTTGCGCGAAATTCGCTGAGATTAATTGTTACAATGCTTATCGTCCTTTTGCTTTCATGAGAAGTATTAATGTTAAAATGAGAAATATTACGTTTCTGATTCAATAACATCCATTAGGAGACTGTGTAATGGGAAGAACCAAAATTCTTTTGGTTGAAGATGATCCCAATATCAATAAGCTCATCAGCGACTACATGGCAGCGCGTCATTTTGAAGTGACCGGCTTTAATGATGGCCCGGAAGCGCTTGAATACGTCGGACTGCGCGGCTTACCCCACATCGCCTTAATTGACCTCACTCTTCCGACCATGCATGGTTTTGAAGTGAGCAGTCGTCTTAAGGGGATGGCAGATGTGCCAATTATCTTCATTACCGCCACCAGCGATACCGATACCATCGTCACTGGACTCAAGAAATATGCCGAAGATTTCATTGTAAAGCCATTTGAACTGCGTGAACTGGAAGCGCGCATTCAGGTTGTGCTGGCGCGCATGCCCAGTCTTGACTACGCCAATGAACCAATTATTCATGTTGACGATCACCTGAGTATTGATTTTGCCCACAATCGCATTACGCTTGGCGGGCGCGCAACCGGCCTCACCCCAACAGAGTCAGTACTACTGCATGTACTGCTGCGTAATGCCGGGCGAGTGGTTGAAAACCGCTTGTTGATCGCCCGTGTATGGCCATCTGAAGTAGTCTATGAAGACACATTGAGAGTTCATATGCACCGCCTACGTAGAAAGTTAGAGGCCGATTCGCATCATCCTCACTATGTTCGTACTGAACGCGGCATCGGGTATATATTCACAGTACGCCCGCAGGATATAATTGAGCCTGAAGCCGAGGAAGAAATCGTCAGGCAGGGTGTATAACGCGCAGTATGTTTAAAGCACCAGACAAGCCAGTCCTTATGCTGGATACAATTCAAGCTCTTGTAAATTCACTTGCGAATAAGGCGGAGGCGGAAATCGCTTTGTTCGCAGTGAATCCCGATAATGAAAATAGTTATTCTCTGCTTTCTGCAACGGCGGATTTTCCGCTCAATAACATTGGCGGAGTTGCCTATCGCCTCAAAACGATTGCTTTCGAAACCCATCATCCCGTTTATATTGATACGCAATTTAATTTCTCGCCGCTATTTCGATCTGCTATCGCGCTTCCCCTCTATGCCCTTGACCAACGGCTTGGCGTGCTGATCTTCGTAAGCAGTAATGACGGGCTAAATGAGACCCTTCTGAATGACGATCTCTCATTAGAATTAACCATGTTGTCTCTAGCGTTGGAAAATCGCCTTTTACGCGACGTAGCCGGGTTCCATCGCGCTATAAGACAGGCCATTCTAGACACAGCGGAGAAAGTTGCACAATTCCCTTCTCCTCAGGAGCTTGTCGAAACACTGCATGATCAGATGTTTCCACCAGAAATTTCTGGTTGTGCTGTTCTGCTCTATGGCCCACTAGATGAAACCGAACCGGATGCACCCTTTGAATTCATGAGGATTAGCGGCGTATGGACGCGCAAAAGAGGCTCTGGCGGCGGGCTTGGTGTTCGGCTGAGCATTGAAGATTATCGTAAGCGGTTGGCACTTCTGGAACAGACAAAATTCCACGTCTTCCACAAAGTCAACCGCGTCCTAAATTTTTTCGATCCATTAGTGAGGGGGCTTCTGCGCGCCGCAGATATGCAGTCATTAGCTGTCTTTAATTTGCATGCGGGCGGCCGATCGCGCGGGATTCTTCTGCTTACCTCTGATGAGCACCATCACTTCACACCCTATAAAGTCTACAGCTACCGCGCTATCGCAAAATATATGGCGTTAAGCATTTTCGGCAATATCACCATTCAGCAGCGCAATCGCGTACACGAAATGCGCCGGGCCATGCTGGACGCGGTCAGTGATGGTATTTTGCTGGTGCATCCCGGTTCAAAAGGCGGGCATGTGATCAGCAGTAACGCCATTTTTGAACAATTTTTTGATCTTTACGAAGCGAGTTTATCCGGAAAAACGCTGGCATCTGTGCTCGCTGAAATGACACTACCGGAAGATGTGCGGCAGTCACTTACGCAGCAGTGGATCAATATGCCAGTGCGCTCCAGCGATATCCGAGAGGGTGAATTCCGGATAGTACACAGCAGCGGGCAGCCATTGGAAATTCTTTGGAAAAGCACGCCTGTCTATCAAGAGGGGAATGTGCGGGGCCGTATATACGCCTTCCACGATGCCACCGCAGACCGCGCCGCTGCCCGAATGCGCGCCGAATTTCTATCCCGTATTTCACATGAATTACGAACGCCGCTGACATCCATTCAAGGTTTTGCCGAGTTCATCCTTGAGGTTGGTGGCGATGATCTGCCTGCGACAGTTCGCGAGTATACGCAAATCATTCTGAGCAGCGCCAAGCATCTAAAAGCCATCATCAGTAACATTATAGACATTACACGTTTAGATGCTGGTCAAATTCAGCTTGTCCGCGAGCCTAGAAATCTGCCAGACGTTCTCAAAGAAATGGTGGCTAGCATGGAGCCACATTACCGCAAACGTGGCCAGAAAATTATCTTAAAGATGGATGATTGGCTGCCGCCCGTCAATATTGACCTTACCCGCATCAGACAGGTGCTCATTAACCTCATCACCAACGCCATAAAATATGCGCCAGAGAACAGTGAAATTCAGATTCACGCAAAATACGTAGCCCATATGTCCGATCTACCAGAAGGCTCGCCCTCAAATATCGTGCTGCCTGCGCTGCTCATCACCATCTATGATGAAGGCAAGGGTGTAAGCATTGAAGATGCAGAACGTATATTCATGCCTTTTTTCCGCACCGAGCAAGCGCGGCGAGATCGTACTGAGGGTGTTGGACTGGGATTGACTATCGTGCGCAGCCTTGTTGAGGTGCATCAAGGGAAAGTATGGTTGACGCCATCCCCTCTAACTGGGGGCGGTTGTTTCATGTTCACCCTACCAGCTGCCCGCGAACCAGAGGTTTCCTGAGACGAAACCGCTCTTGCATTGCGCCCTGACTCGCGTATACTAATCGGCATCTGCGGGCAATTAGCTCAATTGGCAGAGC
>JACSRP010000076.1 GCA_014879665.1 Anaerolineae bacterium
TAACACGAGACGAACAGCAGACGCTGGCGACATTGGGGGACCGGTGAAAAAGCCGGCCACCCAATCTCGGCCAACCACTTCATCTAAACCGGTAACTTCTGTTATCCCGCGTGGTCAAGCAAACACGGGAACCCATACCAGCGCCTCAAAAGCGCCAACAACCGTTGTTGACTTTCGGGGAAGCGCCAATACAAGTCCCCCCGCGAGTGCGAGTAACACCAGCGCTAAAATTACCAATCCACTCAATTCAAACCCTAAACCCGGGAATAGCACCTCTACCATTGCAAAAAATACTTCTAGAACTGAAGTTGATCTTAGAACCGCTGTCAATAACACTGCAGGAGATCCAAAGTCAGCCAAGAAGGTGCTTTATGCTGAGGCAAATTGGGATGATGAAGAAGATTCGGCGTGGCAAACGTACAGGAATGGAGAGCGAAACGTAGCAGAATATGTTGTGAATCAACAATGGTTTGAAGGTGTCTCTGGTTTTCGAGGAGAAGATGCTTTTCGATCATGGATCATTGATCAAGCAAATGAATTGGCAATACCGTTACCCTCTACATTCGACCGCTGGGGGACTTATACACTTGCGGCTTATATTAATCGGGAACTTTCGGGATCTACAATAACCTTTACCGCTGATCGGGAAGCAATTTCAAGGATTATCGAAGATTATCTTTCTTATGATCCACTAACTCTGCAACAACATCGACAAATTACTACCCAAAATGTAGACGCTTTTATAGCGATGCTTTCTAATGAAAACCCTATTCCAGATCAAAGAGGTGTTGACGAGTTTGTAAGGTTATCGAATGCAATAGCTGTATATACAGGCAATGAGACAAACGAGTATCTACTTCAGATGAATCGTATTTTGCTTGGTTATCCAACGTCTGGAGATGCTGGTATGGTGCTGAGTATGGCCGATCTTGGCCCCGCAGGGGCGAGTTATCGAATTGCAGATAATGGTCTTCACAGGGACTATGTTGACTATGATGAAAGTCCCCATCAAATCAGCTTTCACACATGGAGTTACGTTGCAACAACGGCAAGTCCTTCAGGTGTACCAATCTTAACGGACGTGCTGTCCGAGTTCGGTAATGTTTATCACGAATTTTTAAATGGGGGAGTTTATGGAACCATTATGGATTATCGCGCATCAGTTGTAGGCATGTATCTGGGGCGACAAATACGGGAAGGTTTGCTACCATCCGAAGTGGGATCCGAGTTTCATCGCTTATTTGGTGGTCCATTTGCTCAGGCATTCCAGGAAATCAGGGAAAGTGGATATGTTCCATATAATGGATAGCTGCCAATCATATTGAATTGTCATATAAAATTTACCTTCATCTGAAGGCAAAATAATGATTGAAGGCATCATTAAGGGGAGATTACTTTCAATGAATGGTTACTTTCCAAACCGCAAGTCTTTGATCATTCTTGCGGTCTTGGGTGCCTTATGTATTACTACGAGCGGGCTTGCATTTCTATTCATAGATAGATTAGTTCCGCAACCCCCAGTAACACCTTATCCTCCTGAACTTGTAACTAGTGCATGCACTCTATTCGCAGTAAGTCCTGGCGATACATTTTGTGCGATCACGTCACTAGAAAGCCAGAATTATTATAGCTTTCAAGATGCTGTTAGGCGTTGGTTTCCAATACCTGGAACTGAATATACAGAAGTGATGAGGTTTTTGGCAGATAAACCTGCAGAAGCAACTTGTGCTGGTGGGGAGTTTGAAACTGGGGAATCGCTTGTCAATGGATGCCCTCTTCCACAAACTTGTAATGGAGACGATCCTTATTGCACGTTTGAGTTTTTTTCAAACTTTGGGGTCATGGTAGTTTTTGACGAAAATACAGGTGAGGTTCTCGATTTTTTGGTGCAAAGACCCTCTGCTGAGTATTGATATTGGATAAACATAATCACGCAACTCGAGGTGGCTGTGCAAAAAGCTGGAGGGGATTATGATAATCTCAAAGCTACGAATACAACTCTTCGCAACGCAGCGTTATCCGATAAATTCACCAATTCCGCTACTATCGCTCACACCTTCAGGCGAAATGATTTAACTTATTGGCGTCAAGCAGGAGAACGTGTAGACGTTCTCCTGCTTGACACATCCGCTCATGTAGACTTTGCTGATAATGTATCTCAGAGCGTTGTTGAATTAAATCCTATTCTGCTCCGATGTAGTTCACCTCACGTGAATCAAATTCATCGAAGAAATACGTGCCTCTTGTGCCATTATCAATGCCATTTACCGGACCGAGACGCACTCGGTCTATCCGCCGTGTGTCGTTATCAATGCCCGTTAGGTTTGCCTGTTGGGTTCCATCAATCCACAGCGTGAGATAGCCATTATTTGCTCCGCTGCCGGTGGATGCTTTCCAATCTAGCTCGATATAATGCGCTGCGTCCGAAATGGTAAACCAGCTTGATTCCGTAAAGGTTGTGCTATCGTTCACGAGCCCCGCACGAATCTGGTAGTTGCTGCTTGAGCGACGGAACTCCACACGCAATATGACCGTTGATGTTCCTGAATACCCGTAAAAAATATGGTGAGCATCATTGTTTGCCATGGTAATCGAGTTCGGATCAAAGTAGAAGCGAACGCGATACCGTGCCTCGGCATTTGGAACATCATCGGTTACATAGATTGCCGTGTTGTCGTCAATAACGGCTCTCATTCCGTAGGTTCCAAACATCGCTGCATTGGTTCCCGCACTCAGATCACCGCTGTCTGTGGTGCTTGATGACCAGGCAACCAGATTTCCCCATTCGAAGTTGTCCGCAAAAATCTGATCGGCAAACTCAGGCGTGCGTGTCGGCGTGTTGGATGGCGTGAAGGTTGCCGTATTTGTAGGCGTACGAGTATTCGTTGGCGTACGAGTATTCGTTGGCGTGCGCGTATAGGTTGCCGTGTTGGAAGGTGTGAGCGTCCAGGTTGGGGTTGGCGTGACCGATACACTGCAAAATCCGGGTGCGCTTGTTAGCCAATTGCTAAAGTCAATATCCCCATCAACGCTATCGCCAGTTCCCGCGCCCAATCCAGACGGGCCATCAGCAGCGCCCCACCAGTTTCCCGAAGCCTGGGAAATTGTTCCGGAATAACTGGACATGCCGGACGCGTATTGCGCCTGATTACCAATAAAGCAGCTATTGCTCACTGTCGCAGGTGAGATACCCCCCAATCCACCACCATGCGAATAATGGGCGATGTTTTCCAGGAACACGCTTCCAGTGACGGTCGCTGACCAGCCATCATTACTGATGCCTGCGCCCCAGGTCGCTTCGTTGTGACGGAATGTACTATTGATTACGGTCATCTCGCCGCTGCTGTGACGTACGCCGCCACCTCCATACCATGAAGTGTTACGATTGAAACTAATATCGCTTTCACGGATCGACAGCTGACCACTGTTCTGGATGCCGCCACCGCCATCCCATGCCTCATTATCAATGACCGAGACATTCGTGAGGGTAAGGATGCCTCCGTTATTGAAGAGTGCTCCCCCAATATCCGCCTTGCCGTTGCGAAGAGTCATATTAAAGAGATGGAGTTCACCCGAGCTCACCACTTCAAGCAACCGGAAGTCCTGTTCGCTTCGTCGTTCAAGCGTGGCGTTGTTGCCGCGAATAATCAGCGGATTGGTCACAATCGGCAGCGCGTTGCTCCATTCATTGGCCGTAGTGAAGGTATAGGTGCTGTCGGCCGCCAGACAAATGACATCCATATCCGGATTTGTGTTGGCGGCCTGAATAGCTGAAATTAAGCCTGCTTCGTCACTTGCGGAAATATTGGCACTGCACGAGGCCACTGGCGTGGGCGTGGGGGTAAACGTTGGTGTGAAGGATGGCGTAAATGTTGGAGATGGCGTCAGCGTAATCGTCGGCGTGGGTGTCACCTCAAAACTGCAAACCGCAGGTGCCGTTATCAGCCAATTACTGTAATCAATATTGCCGCTGATGCTTTCGCCTGAGCCGGTCCCCCCGCCAGACGGACCATCAGCAGCGCCCCACCAATTGCCTGACGCATCAACCTCATCGTATGCGTAGTTTGCAATCGCCGATGCCCCGGCGAAAGCCACATTATTCAGGAAACAACTGTCATTGACCTGGATCGGCACGCTGAGAATGATTGCCCCGCCATCATAGCTATCAGCAAAGTTATCGGCAAAAACACTACGTTCGATGGTCAATGGGCTAACACTGTCGATGCCGGCACCCCATGCACTACGGTTTCCGCGAATACGACTGTCTTGAATAACTGCTGGCCCATCATTCTTGATGCCAGCACCGCCGGCACTCGCATAGTTATAGCTAATATCGCTATTCCGAACGGTCAGGTTGCCAGCATTGAAAATACCCCCGCCGAAGTTCCAGGTGCCGTTATGATGAACTGAAACGTCGGTCAGCGTGAGCGTTCCGGCATTGTAAATAGCGCCGCCATATTCAGCATCGCCATAGCGTAATGTCAGGTTAAACAAGTGGAGTTCACCGCCACTCATCACTTCCAGCAAGCGGTAATCCGGTTGCGTGCGGACCCGCTCGATAATGGCGTTGTCCCCACGGATGATAATAGGGGTAGTCACGCGTGGCAGCCCAGTGGCAAGGGTCACTTCTGGCTCTGAGACTCCGGTTAATGTGTAGGTGCCTTGCGTCAGGCAGATCACATCGGTATCGCCATCTGCATTAGCAGCCTGCATTGCGGTAATGAGCGCTTGAATATCGCCAGCGGGCACGGTAGTTGTACAACTTGCGACTGAAGTTGCAGTGGGTGTTGGCGTCAGCGTAAACGTCGGCGTAAAAGTAGGTGTTGGTGTGAGCGTAAATGTCGGTGTATAGGTGCTAGTTGGCGTCGCGGTTACACTAACGGTGCAGTGAGGCGGCGCACTGGTTAAGAATGGCTGAAAATCAACATTTTGACTTACGCTATCATACGCGCTCGCAGTATTAGGTACTGGGCCATCACTTGAATTCCACCAATTATTCTCGGCATTAATTGTGATTGGGCCGTGAACTGCAATTGCACCCCCAAGTGACTCAGTATCATGGTTGCCGACAAAGCAACTTCCACTGACCGTGGCTAATTCGCCAGTCCGGATCGCGCCGCCGTCAAAGGTGTCCGCAAAGTTATCCGTAAATACTGAGTTTTCGACTTCCAATTGACCTGCATTATTGATTCCGGCACCCCATGCGCTTTGATTGTTGCGGAATCGACTTTCCCGAACCAGCGCGTAGCCACCCGGTTCTATATACAAACCAGCGCCATGATATGAGGCGTAGTTAAAACTAATATCGCTTCGATCAATAATTGCATAGCCGGAGGTAAAAATTCCACCACCTTGGTTCGCAGAGCTGTTATCAATCACTGCCACTTCAGTTAGAAGCAGCGTACCAGCATTATGAATCCCGCCACCTCCATCGGTCAATGAACCTTTGCGGATAGTTAAATTGTAGAGGTGTAACTGCCCGGTTTCAGCGACTTCAAAAATTCTAAACGTTGGAGCGTCTTGTTGGCGTTCAATAGTGGCATTATTACCACGGATTGTGATGTCACCCGTGATCGTTGGCAAGCCAGAGTTACCAGTTGCAGATCCAGATGCAACTGAAGTTAGTGTGTAGGTGCTATTGTCTGCTAAACAGATCGTATAAGGTAGGGAGAAGGCATTTCCCAACTCAATAGCTTCGACGAGACTCGGTATATCACCGAAATCGATTGTTGAATTGCATGTTGCGACTTCTGTGGGGCTCGGTGTAAAAGTTGGCGTAAATGTATAGGATGGGGTAAGTGTCTCTGATGGGGTGTAAGTATGGGTGAATGTGGGCGTTGGCGTCAGCGTTATTGACGGTGTTGGTGTTACTACAAATGCGCAATAGCTCGGTGGTGCAGATAAGAATGGTGACCAACTCGCATTACCAAAAATGTCTTCGCCGCTTCCAGTTCCTGTTCCAGATGGGCCACTGCCAGCACCCCACCAGTTATTCGTGACGTTCACCGGGTCAATAGATAAGTTATAGATCCCACTACCGCCATTAAAGGATGTAGACAGATTATTTGAAAGGCAACTATCGTGCATCTCTAAACTACCAGTGTTGCGGATTGCGCCGCCTTCGCTGGATTCATTGTTGTCTGTAAATATGGTTCTCTCAATTTCTAGAGTGCCATCGTTATTAATGCCACCACCCCAAAAACTACTATTTCCGCGAAAACGACTATCGCTGATAGTCAATTGACCCTGATTAACAATTGCTCCGCCATGGTCTGACGCATAGTTATAACTAATATCACTATTAGAAATGGTTACTACACCTGTGTTATAGATCCCGCCTGCACTTTGCCAACTTGAATTGTTAGTCACTGCAACATCGCTCAAGCTCAGTGTACCTTCGTTGCGAATCGCTCCGCCGGCTTGCATATTTCCATTGCGCAATGTCAGGCTGTGCAAATGCAGATTTCCTAATGGTGCAATTTCGAACAAGCGCATATCAGGTGCGCTTGGAGAACGCTCAATAATGACGTTATTCCCTTGAAGGGTGATATCCCCGGTTATCGTTGGCAGAGCAGATTCTCCACTTGCTGATCCGGCGTCCAGCGACATTAGCGTGAAGGTATCGGTTCCAGTCACACAAATGGTGAACGGATTTACGCTTGCGTTGCCATTTTCAATTGCTGTAATAAGACTACTAACGTTCCCGGCGGAGACTACTTCATTGCAAACGGGTGTATTTGTTGGCGTGAACGTCAAGCTAGCAGTGGGGGTATTGGTGATACTTGGCGTGGGTGTAACCGATGGAGATGGGAGCATAACGTTAGGTTGGCCAAATGACCAGGAGACACCGCGCTTATAATCAGTATTGTCAAAAACAGTAATGTTATATCCTGTACTAGGATCAAATATATTTACAGTATTTTGGGGTGAAATAAAGACAAACTGAGAGCCATCAGGCGACCAATCAAAAGGGACATTTCTGCCAGTCACCAATGGCATTTGGTTACTACCATTAGAATTCATAGTATGCAACGTCGAGATTCCGCCCAATGTTGAGTAAAAGGCTATTTCAGAACCATCTGGCGACCAGGTTGGGTGGCTTTCAGATACGTTTGTGTTTGACACATTTGTGAGAAGGCCACCCATGATCGTCATTGTGAAGATATCAGGTGTTGAACCACCCCTTGTAGAAATAAATACAATTTGATCATTTATTGACCAATCGGGACTGTAGTCGGCTGATGTATCAAAAGTTAGCCGTGCTGGATTACTAATCGTGCTGCCATCTGATCGCGTCATGTATATTTCTTTATTACCATCGCGCTCAGATGTAAACACAATCCATTGACCGTCAGGCGACCATGCTGGATCATAGTTTGCGCCACTTCCATCGGTTAACTGATCTTGATTTGTGCCATCTGAATTCATAACGTAGATATTTGGCGGACTGGTACTTTCTTGCCGACCCATAAATGCGATACGTGTTCCATTAGGTGACCAATTGGGATCATAAGCATAAGGAACGCCACTTGGAACTTGCGTCAAGTTTGTTCCATCAAGATTGACTCTATATATCTGTGGACGATAGTCGTTGGCGCTTGTTTCCATTGAGAAAGTGAGTTTGTTGACAGGTGAAGGGGTTGGCGTGGAAGGTATTGGTGTAAAAGTACTAGAGATGGTGCTGCTTGGCGTCAATGTGAACAATGGCGTCAAAGTTGGAGTACCCGATATATCCGTAAGATTAGTCACATCCCAAATTTCAATTACACCATCTCGAGTGCCGCTGACAACCTTAGTCCCGACCTGATTCCAGTCAAGCGCCCATAGATCCGGAGATGAGGCGAACGTACGCAAAATGGCGCCAGTTGAGATATCTATAACTCTTAATCCACCAGAAAAATCGACTATAAGTTTTTCTCCATCAGGACTCCATTCCGCTCTAATCGGTACAGTATTCTGTTGAAGATGACTTAAGATTTGACCTGTTGTTCCGTTGGCAATGATAATGTCGAACAGTGAAAAAGTCAGTTTGTCATTGCTTGACCAAGCAACCGCGTTGGGACCGAAATTTAGAGAAACACCGAGATTTACTGTATATATACTTTGTAGAGATGCGGAATCAATGACAGTTACACCTTGTCGGCCTGATACAACAATCTTCGAGCTATCGGGACTCCACGCTAACGCTCGTTGAGGGCTAAAGAACATGAATGGATCACTGACTGTTGGCAACCAAGTCTGCGTGTCCCAAACTCTTGCCTGTCCTACAACCTCCCCTATACCAGTCAAAGAACTGCCAAGTAGTGTCAAGCTTGCTAGATGGGATCCATCAGGGCTCCACGCCAACTGAAAAACAAGGGAGGATTCAGTCGGAATAGCTGTCTCCAGAGTAAAACTACCATTGACAGAATCGTAATTCCAGATGCGAATAAAGCTGTCTTCTTGTTGTCCACCCGTGGCTAGTTGGCTGCCGTCAGGACTCCAAGCTACCGAAATGACGGGAGTTCCAATTTCTGGGATTAGCATCGAATTTTGTAAGGTGTCATCATAGAGTCTGACGCCATCCTCGGTCGCGATCGTAACGCGTTGGCTATCTGGACTCCAAGCAATATCGTACAAAGGATCGCCTGTCGTGAGACTATGAGTAGGGGTTTCTTGAGCGTACGCACTTTGCATGCCGAAAATTAACGTGAGGCTGAGCACAGCGATAATTATTACTGTAGGCGGTACTATTATTTTCGCTCGAATGGCACTGTACATCCTTACTCTTCCCCTATTTAGTATTCGCTCAAGAATGGTTTAAAACTGCCACCCGCAATATGTAGCACTTACGGATTGCACTCAAGTGCTGCTGGGATTATGAGTTCAAACAATGCGCCCATCCTGTTGCTTGAAACATTTACAGTTCCAGAATCGACCCTCCGTACTTGACCCGACCACGGAGCCGGATTAATAGGGAATGTAGAAGAACGAATACCATCATTGGGAGAGAATGTTAATCGATCTGGGGACGTGCTTAGGTTAGCGCCAAGTTGGAATACAAGAGTAGTCCATGTGAGCACTGCCACGCTATCACCAGCGTAATCGGCACGTATAGTGTGAATATGTACCGAATCATTTGTTAGGAAGAATCGCTGCTTATTTTCTGACGCGAAGAAATTGTTGGGATATGAAGGTAATCCGTAAGCAACAGCGTCGTTAAATCGAAACAAATTGTCATTGTTAGTTGTTCGTAACGGGTGCTGCTGAAAGAACGCTTGTGATTGTTGATAGTAGTGAGGAGCGACTTCAATCGGGACAATACATGCCGCTGGAGATGCAGTATATAAATTATCAATGTGAGTCATATATACATCGGTAATCGATTGCTGATTCGTACTATAGTTTATTAATTGCAACGAATCTACGAATGAAACCTCTTGAGGAGTCCCAAATGCATCAACTTCTGTACCATTAGCGGCTTTCGCTTCTTGACCATCGTAAAGCGGGTCAATACCCATAGCAGTATCGTGAATAGCAGCAATTATTTGTGGCATAATATTCATATAGCCACGCTTCCATGATGGTCTAGCGTCGTCAACTCCAAACGTATCAACAACGGTATTGTAAAAAACTCGATCATAGCAGTAATTAACGGGATTTCCTGCGTAACTGCTTGGACGGTTCTGGTCACAATGCACTGATCCGACCCAATCTATCCACCAAGGATCACCGTTAGAGTTATAACCAGAACCTGTTGGACCGTCTGTACCGGGACAGTGTCTAGAAGAGGTTGCACATCCATACCTTAGAATTGTCGCGGCCGGGTAGCCGCTAGGTGCAGTGCTTATTAAGCCGTTAATCGTGGAGAGAGCATATAAATAACGATGATCATAGTTAAAGATAATATTACGAAAAGCATCTAGGTTTTCGTCAATCCCAGGATATTGAGGAAGCGGTATATGCTCTGTAACAAATGATGACAGTTCATTTGTGCTCAAATATATGTCATGACTTGTTTCGTGGAACGTAGGTATAAACAGAACACCCCGATATTCCCAAAGGCAGGATTTCCGGATATAAAATGCCTGTCCTTCTAATATCCCATTTACATAATCACCACACTCCACATACTGCGACCAGCTTGGTCCCCCAAAAATGATCCAAAATGACGCACTGCGTGGAACGGGGTCTATTGTAAAGTTGTTTGAAATCCTGCCATCTGAATCCACTGTAATATTGCTTGCAATATGGGCAAACGTGTTTAAACCGCCAAGGAAATAGTTAGAGACAAAGGCAATTTGGGTCATGTCTGGCGACCAGCTTGGTTCAGTATTGTCTATACCAACTCCATCAAGGGCCCAGGACAGATTTGTCCAATAAGCTCTATCATTGATATTGGTGACGTAGACATCTGGATTGCCTTCACGGCGCGATGTAAATGCAATGAAACGGCCATCCGGTGACCACGCAGGATCGCTTTCGTCGCCATATCCTTGTACTAACGGACGTAAACTGGAGCAACCTCCAGTCTGTGGTTGCCCATAAGCATTTGCTTGATAGATATCATAGTCTGAACCGCAACCGACAACCTTATAAGCTATATTGCGACCATCTGGTGACCAAGCAGGTTCAAGTTCGGAAATGGAAATGTTGTTATCTGTCAAGCGTCTTTCCGGTTCGATAGGCTCATCTGTTAACTCACTCAGAGCATCAATAATCCGTATCTTCCAGCTACCGCCGAAATTACTTTGATAGGCAATACGTGTCCCGTCAGGCGACCACACTGGAATAAGGTTGGAAACCCCATGGTCATTATTGGTACGTCGATATCCGCTACCACAGTCAAAATTATGGTTATTTATCAAAATACTCAAATCAATAACATAGACTTCGAATGACCCATCGCAATCTGATGAAAAGGCGAGCCGCATGCCATCAGGCGAAATAGCGGGATCAGTTTCCATACTATGATCATGAGCAACTAATTTAATGCCCTGGTCCAAAACTCCAACATTTAGATTATTGATACGTATTTCTTCGCGAGCGTTAATGCCTGGGACACCACCCTCCCAATCGGTGTAAACAACACAACCCACCACTGGGACAGTGGCACACTCGAAGGAGGACATCTGCATAAGCCCCATCGTTTGCACTGGGGTAATAGTTGGTTGCGGAAGTTCTTCAAATGTCACAGCTTCCAAAGGAGTTGATAAGGCAATTTCTGAGGGGACAGATACCCTGATTTCATTAATCCGTAGAATTGAACTGGGGTCATCTACATTGAAGGTTCCACTAAATGAAATTGCACCAGCAGGTAGTGGCTGAACATCAGTTACTGCAATAGCCTCAACGCCATCCACCGAAACACGAATTGTGTTGTCGATTGACGAGATCCGTAATCTTCGCCATTGCCACGCTTGTGCAGGGCCAACTGCAGCAGATTGAATTAATTCAGCACCGCGAAGCAGCTGGAGTTCGCCATTGTCGTTTAATGAAGCAATATAAGCGCCCAGTTCACTGTCACGAATTCGCAATTGCATCGACCCGCCGTCAATAAAAAATGAGACTTCGGCAGCGAGATCTGCAAGCTGATTCTCCATAAATACGATAGGTTCATTATTTGTCCAAGTCTCTATTGCAAAACCAGTAGCGCTAAAGCCGTTCATCCAACTGGTTCCCATTAGCCAAGGACGCATACTAGGATCGTCGAATGTATCACTAAAAAATAGCTGAAGGTCAGGTTCTTCAACGAGGGCCGATGAAACAATTTCAAGCGGTACTTGCAACACGAAATTGTCTAGATAAACATGAGGGTCGATCATTGAGTTATTCTCTGCCGGGAAAGAAATCAGAATATTTCCAGCAGGGATGATAGTCTCGTCAAGAAATGTAATGACATCCTGTCCACCAAAACTTATCCGGATCGCATTGTCAATCGCTGCCACACGCAGCCTCAGCCAACCTTCCGTAATCGGGAGGCTAGCACTCCGTACTAAATTGCCAGAGCGATAGAGCTCGGCATTGCCTTCAGGAGAAAGGCGCAATGTATATGCACCTAGATCACTATTGCGGAAACGTATATCTACAATTCCGCTACCTAAGAGAATGTCCACCTGAAGAACAATGTCCTGCAATGGTTCGTGATTGAGTACCAGTGGCGCAGAACTACTTGAAGCTTGGAGGAAAAGTTGTTCGTCAACGGTGATTGGCAAATCGGTTTCAGCCGTTGCCTCAACGTCTTGTGCATTTATTGCTGGTCTTTTTCCAAGCGCTTCGAGTGTGACTTCAGGTTCTGTCGCGGTAGTAGGCGTGGAAGTTGGTGTGATCGTATCAACGATCACCTCGGAAGTCAGACTCCACCCATCACCTACCGTCCAAGCTGAAAGATCACCGCTATCAAATGTGTCTACGAACAATACTGAAAGTTCAGGTTCTTCGGGTAGCGTTTCGAGCGTTGCCGTTGGGGTCAAAGTTGGCACCAGGGAAGCAATGGATGTTACGGTTTGGATGGGCTGGGCTGGTAATTCGCTATTCGGCACCCAAAGTGTAAAGTCGTCTAAACGAACGGGAATATCGCTGGACAACGTGCTACTAAAGCCAACTTGGCCCGGCGGTAATGGAGCATCATCTTGTACAGTGATAGCTGAAACACCATCAACGGACACACGCAGCACATCATCAATCGCGGATAAACGCAGCGTATACCATTCAGTACCGATGGGTACTTGAGTAGAAGAAATCAGTGTATCGCCACGGTACAGTGAGATCTCGCCGGTATCGCCTAATGTTGCCGTGTATTGCCCAACAACACTCCTGCGAACATGAAGATGTACGTTACTATTAAGGTCTGCTATTCGAGCTTCAACAGCGACATTGTAAAGACCATCATATATAAAGATGGCTGCTGTACCGCTCAACGTTGCTTGCAGTTCCTGACCAGTCTCATTTGGGATATAGTTCCATCCATCACCCATTGACCAGTATTGAGATGGGCCAGAATCGAAGTTGTCGCTGAAAAGAACAGACATAAGTGGTTCATCGGGAATGGGTTCAACTGTAATTTCCACCGTTGCTTCTGGAAGGCCATCGGTTGTTGGCTGTGGCTCAATTGTAGTCTCAACTGTGACCTCTGCGGTTACTTCCTCTATCGGATTCTCGATTGTGGTTTCGGGCGCTATGGTGACAGATGGAACTAATGACGGGAGTACTGTCGGTGATGGAACCCAGTCAGATGTCGGAATCCAGATCTGGAGATTGTCCAACTGCATAATGTGCTGAGGTTGAACTCGCGAATCGCTTTCCGTCTGGTATGAAGCGTTGAACTGAAATGTGCCCGGTGGAAGTGGCTGTGGATCTTCATATGCGATCAGTTCCATGCCATCAATTGAGATCCGAAGGATTTCGTTCAAGACATAAATCCGCACTTGATGCCATTGTTCACTCCTTATAGGTGTGCTTGAGGAAGCAACTAGTGCATCATTGCGCAGAAGCTGCATGCTGCCACTCGCGTCCACGATAAGACTATATTTTCCAGCCACGCTAGAGCGAAATGTCCATGTGAACCCGGTGTCAGTTGAACTCCGGTAGTTAATTTCGGAGACGAAGTTATAAAGTATAGGCTCGCTTAAAATCGCTGGATCAAGACTATTCGTAACTTGTAACGCCGAGCCGGATTCTGTTGGAACCAACAGCCATCCCTGTCCGAATATCCAGTTTGGTAATGACGGATCGTCAAACGATTGGCTGATGAGCAGCGACCAGGGGATGTCGATAAATGGAGTGGAAGTGGAAGTGGAAGTAGCCGCCTGAGACGGGGTTTGAGACGATTCCGAGGTTGCGTCTGCATCAGTCGTTGAAGTAGCGACAGCGCTCTCTGTTGGTGTTTCGGTATTAGTGAATGCAATTGTTGAAGTAGGGGTGGGGGTCTCAGTGAATGTGTCAATGCTAGTCGGTGCGATTGTTGCAACTAGCGTATTGCTTGGCGCTACGGTAGAGGTATCAACAACAATGGGAATTTCGGTAAGGTGGTCAGGTAAGACTTCAGGCGTGACTTCGCCTGAAGCTATGGGGCTTTCCTGTGCTGACGATCTGACCAAAAGAATCGCGAAAATTACGACAAGTAAGGTGAAACCTGTCAAGGCTCGTAAGGTCCGCATAGTTCAATGATCCTTCAATGCGATGCGCAGCAATAACGAGTAATATAATATGATGCCTTTGTGTCAATTACAAATGAATTATCATGCATTAAGACGTAATATTTTCTCAGTCTTAATTACAGTGAATGGCCCTTGTAATACGCCTGCTTATATAAGAATAGTGTTTGTGATGTTGAGGTTGAGAATGCTACGAGAAACTTCTTTTCGGAACTACGAAGGATTAAATATTACGGAGGTGTAAGAGTGCTTTGTAATCTAACAAAATATTGATACTGTTTCGTACGTTTTACCCATAGCAACTATATATTGGTTAACGGCAGCATAATAATCTAATGAAGCCTGCATACCCTTTTGAAATTACGTAGGTCATGAACGGTATGTAGGGTTTGAACGGTTTTTAGCGCTTTTCGATAATCGCATTCACGTCGTAGCGTCGCATTATATCGGCGATTTCAGCGGGTTGGACGGCATAAGTCATACCGTTCACGTCCCGCCTGCGTCTCGTTTCATCGACCAGATGCAGCCTTTTGAGAATATGCCCGATCCACTGTGCATCGCCCAACTTTTCAACGGGTTGTCCAATCAATTTCGCCACCTGCTCACGCAGGGCCACTGCCTTGATCCAGATCGTCTCCTCTGCACCCCGTATCATGAGTTCAAGCGCTTGCAGAACCGCTTCTTCCCTGTCGCTCAGCGCCTTGCCTTCACTCAACTGCTCGTCATTTTCAGCAGCAGTAGCAATGGATTCCAGCAGTCCTTCAACGTCCCCTTCTTCTTCGAAAAATGCCGCGAGCGCCACCAGTGGCGACCACAATTCCCCTGAGCGGTTGTGCAGTGTATGTAATTCGGGGCGTTCAAAGTAATTGCGATGGATCGGCTGAAAATGGGTCAAGGTCAGTGTATACAGCCGGTGGCGTAGTTCAGCGCCGTCAAAGTGCGGTGGGAAAACCGGCATCTGCCGATCCGTGCGGCGCATGGGGATGGCGATGCAGCGGCTGGCGAGAATGTCTTCCAACCCGGCAATGGCAGCTAAAATTTTGGGCGAGTACACATCAAAGGCTTGCGGTTTCATGTCTTCACCGATCAGGCGAATGGCGGGCATCCCATGTTTGTAGCCGCTGTTCAAGAGCTGCCGGATCTGCTGCATGCCTGGGTCTTTGGGATTGTGGAAGCGTTCGGCTTCATCAATACCCACCGTGCAGCTGGTGGTGTGAATCAGGCGAAACATGGAGGGGCCGGTCGGGTCAGAGGTGGTGACCATATTGAAGGCCAGTGGCTGCAAAACGCGCATGACCGTGCTTTTGCCGCTGTTCTTGGGGCCGTTCAAGGCGAGATACGGGTAAGCTGGAAACAGGGTGTAGAAGTAGGTGCCAATCGTCCATAGGGTCAGGATGCGGCTTTCCACCGGCGAACGAAAGTCGATGTAGCGGGTGAAAAGATCGTGCAGGGTGTTGAAGAGCTTGCCCGGTGCGACGATCTCACCCTGCAGGAAGCGCTGAATATCGCTGAAGCGCCAGCGCATCAGGAATTCGCAGCCGTCGGGGATGACGCGTAACGCCACTTCGCGTTCGTTGAGAGTCACAATCTGAGCTTCACTCAAACGCAATAATTGGCGCGATGACGTGACCAGATAGGGCTGAGTGTTCAGCTTCTTCTGAACGGTGCGCTCAATCACGGCCACCGTGACCAGCCCGATATCGCGATGAAAGCCTAAGGCTGGCGACAGCAGCGGCACCTCATCGGACAGGATTTCTGGCACCGCCGATCCCCCGAACGTTTGCGGCTTCTGCGTGGCTTTCAGCATGTCGGTGAATATCCGTCCCTTGATCCCTTGCTTGGCCATCTGCGCGCGAAAGTCAGTCAATTCCAGCGGCGGCAATTCAGACGCAATTTGAAATAGGTTTTGCAGCGCGTCCTTTCGGGCAAGGCCTTCCAAAAATTTGACGCGCTCGATCTCCAGTTGCAGCCAGCTTCGGGCATGGTTGAGTACCCGCTCAGCATCGTCGGCAGTGGCATGATGAGCTGTCAGCCAGTCATTGGCATCCTTGACCCCATCCGGCAGCTGCGGGATCAAAGTTGCCGGTCCGAAACTGCGGGCGATCGCCAGCGTCTTTTCACGGGCTTCTGTCGTGTTATCCAGCATCACGAAGATGCGCTTGTGCCCTGCCAACGGTTCATGCAACCCGTCATCTAGATACATTCCGGCCAGAGCCACC
Organism: Anaerolineae bacterium; assembly: GCA_014879665.1. Lineage (GTDB taxonomy): Bacteria > Chloroflexota > Anaerolineae > Aggregatilineales > Phototrophicaceae > Flexifilum. Next base: position 16,355 of record JACSRP010000076.1, read on the forward strand.
GCCGGGATCTGCCACTCCGCCAGGGTAATCGCATCGCCTTGTCCTTCGACCAGAACGACCTGATCACATTCCGGGTTGTAAGCTGAATTGTAATACGGATGTCGTTCTCCCAGAATATCGCGCGGCGGATTGTAATGCTGCTTGCCGGCAATCGAGCGTCCGCTCAGATACACCAACCGCTGATTTTCAAAATGCGGGTAGACCAGCATGTTTGCTGGAAATCGGGCAATCGTGGCCCGCCACTTCTCCGCAAGATTCAGATCGTCAATCAAGGCGCGTTTATCGGCGGGCATGAAGCCGAGCTTCGCACTCTGGATCGTTGCCAACTGCCAACCGCGGGTTTCAGTGACATAGCGCAGCGCGGCTGGTGTGTTCAGCAGCGTTTCGTGTAAGCGGCTGACCAACTGCCGTTCTGCCCACAGCGCCGACCGTCGAAAATCAGCGTCTGTGTCTAACGTGATTCCTGCCCGCGCCGCCAGTAACCTTATTACTTCCATAAACTGCACCGCATCGTGAGGGTTCCACTGATCGCCATAATTCAGCAGATGGCGTCCGGCAAAATCGAAGACATCGCCATACTCGCCGCGTGAGTTCCAGAAGTACATGCCGGTCTGCGGCGTCACCACCAGACTATCGTGTTCAACGCCCACAAAACGACTGCCGCTGCGCCGGAGTGCGAACTTTTCTGCGACCAATCGTTCAATCGGATTGGCTGTCCGGAGTTGCTCCAGATCGATATTCATGTGCCTGTCTCCATGCAATACAAAACCTGTCCAGCGTTTCGAAAAACGCAGATGAAATGAGGGGTTCAATTGCCGGTGCGCGCAGGCTGTGATACAGTGAGAGTGTCCAGTTCGCACTCTATCCATGCTTGTCGCCCACCCGCCTCGCAGCAGTGGGCTTTTTGTTTCCTAAGGTGGGCTGCGATTCCTGTATTGCATTTGGCAGATCCTCAAAATGTTTGCCCGGGCAAACATTTTCTAGTCTTCGGTCAGATAGCGTTCCACGTCACCAAAATAACGGCGCATGGCTTTCAAGCGTGCGCGGGCAAGTCCCACATCGCCTTCCAGTTTCAGCAGCGCTTTTGCCATGTCCTGCGCTGGCGTGTGCTGCGTTGCACGGGCTGCCTTCGCGATCTTCATGGCGGAAGGTGTGATGCTTTCGTCATCCTCGTCATCACTGCCGGGATCGCCTTCGCATAATTCCTGCACCTGTCTGGCGGTCATCTTGAAGTCGATAATCTGCTGAACAATTTCAGCATGGTATTCAGCCGGGACATTGACCACCGGACGAAGGCGTTTCTCCTCGATCTGGTGTCGATCAGCCAGTTCCAACGCCTCGTCAGACAATCGCAGCAGCGACTTGATCAGGCTGAACTGAGAACGCTGAATGCCGCCCATAGCGCTGAGGATGGCCTCGGTGTATTCGCGCTTCCCGCGTAAATCCAGGTCCAGCGCCTGCCGGTAAAAATCATTGCCAACTGCGTAGGCAGGTATCTCGTAACCGTGGGCGTTGAGCAGCAGCAGCGCCGCCTGCCGCGCTAAGGCCACGGCCGTTAAGCCAGACCGGGCTGTGTTTTCTCGTGCCTGTCGAAATATCGAGGCGCGCTGCTGCGGGATGATGATGCAGGGAATTAGCCCATCCCCTTCAAGCTCAGGCAGGAATTCGCGCAGCAGCCAGGTAGCCCAGTAGCGTCTTTCGCCGGTCTCAATGCGATACTGCTGGCCGGTTCCGTTAGGGACTTCGACCACTGTCAGCGGGTTGACCTGCCCATCACTGTGGACGGTGACCGCCAGAAGGACCAGATCCCGCAGCAGCTTTTCTTCGGGGGTGAGATGAGGAGCGGGTTTGTCGTCCTTTTCATCCTCCCCTGAAGGCAATAGCTCCATCAGGCTGTTAAAGGGCTGCAGGCGCACCCGCGCGACCCGTTGCACACTGACAATGAATTCACGCAAGGCCTGGGTTGGTGTGAGCTGCCCTTGGTGAAAAGCAAAATGCAGGTATTCGGGAAGCACCCTGCGCGGCTGCACGGGATCCGGACGCACGAGTTCCAGCATCAGGCGTTCCACGCGCAGACCATCACTCTGGATGAATTCAGGAAAGCCATCCAGAAACTCCGCATTGACGGACGCCAGCAGGTTGCCGATGGGGTCACTATGATGCTTTGACATCATATTCTGTCCCTCGAAATCAGCCGGCTCAGGGTTGCTGCAACCCGGGCATACGCTTGACTGGCTGTCGCTTTGGGGTCGTAACCAAAGAGGCTCTGATGCTGGCTGTGGGCATACGACACCGCTTCGTTGGCCGGGATCACCCCCAGCAGCAGTTTGCCCAACTGAGGATGCGTGCTCAATTCGTCCAGCAAATGGCGGTGCCCACGGATGCGGCGGTCCATTTTGGTGACCAGCAACCCGCTGATACGCAGGTTGGGATGTCGCCAGCCATCCCGGATTTCGGCAATCTTTTCGATCACGCTCAACAATCCGACCGTCTCCAAATAGCGAGGTTCGGCAGGAACGATGGCATCGGTTGCTGCCAGTAGTGCCATTTCGGTCATCAGCGAGAATGAGGGATGGGTATCGATCACTACAGCGGCATACTGGGAAGCCACCTTACTCAGCGGCTCGGCCAGTCGATAGGGAGCCCCGGCAACACCGGAGAGTTCGCGCTCCGCCTGTTCCAGCGACTTTGATGCTGGCAGCACGTGTAAATATTCATCCCATTGCGAAGGGATGATGCTGTCCATCAAGGTTTGGGCAGCAAGTCTGCGTTCAGCCATCACGACCGCATACAGGCTGCGCGCATGGTCGTAATTATTACTGCCGGTGGTCACCAGGGTCGCGTGCCTTTGCTGGTCGGTGTCGATCAACAGCACATGACAGTTGGGGGCATTCATCTGGCGCAGTAGGGCGCTGATGCCGTATGCGAGGTTGGTGGCAGATGTCGATTTGCCGACCCCACCTTTGTGGTTGGTGAACACGAATACACGGGTCATAACAATTTCCTCTCAACTCACAAATCCTTCCATTTCGCTGTGGCTGGCAAGCACTTCGAGAGGTTGTGTTATGCTGACCACCGGAAGTCTTGCTGGTCTGAGCAGCGAGCTTCAAGGCGTCCGGGGGAGGGGCTTTGCCTCTCCCGGTCACCACAAAAGCCAATCTCTAGGCGGTCGTAATGATTCGCGCGAGCGTCTCGCGCTGAGGAAATGAAATTTGTTGAAAGAAACCTACGGCTGATTCGTGTTTGAATGTGATTCCATCAGGCACACAAAAACAGCGGCTAAAAAGCCGCTGTTTTTTTATTTCAGCCGCGCCTGCGGTTTATAACACGCAATGGTTTTTTGTGCGCCAACTAAGCCAGCACTGCCACCGTACCAACGTTGAATTCCTTGAAACGACCGCCAAATTGAGCGCGAATTAGGGCATTCGCTTTGCTGCCGGTGCAGTGTGCGGTGCCGATCAGTTCAATATCGTAACGGTTCAGCGCCTCAAGCGTTTGCTGCAACAGTGCTTCTGAATGAAACATCAAATGCGTTCCGCCAATGATCGCCGCAAAATGGGTTTCCCCCGTCAGTTGAATTGCGTATTCGATGGTGTTAATTAACCCCGGATGGCAGCAGCCTAGCAGTAAAATTAAGCCTTTGGGGGTGCGAATAATAATGCTGTGTTCGTCCAGCACGTTATCATGGATCAGCTCGCCATTACGCCTCACACGCAGCGGCGTATCAGCGTTCTCAAAGTCAATAACGCGCGGAATTTGCCCTGTAAGCAATACATCTGGAAAAATCTCGCGCGGGTCAGCCGCTTCTTCAAATTTCGCCCCGTAAGATTCGAGGTAGCTTCGGGTAAAACGTACACTAGTATCGCGTAGAATATCGGTATTGTTCGGCCCCGGCTGAATCGAGAATTTTTCTTCAAACACCAGCGGATGCACGTAAACAGGGATATCACGCTTGTTCAACATCAAGAAATTAGCAAGACCGCCAGCGTGATCCGAATGTCCATGACTGATGACCACTGCATCAACCTGCTTGAGATCAACCCCCAGCTTATTCGCATTGTTCAAGAGCACCGGGCTAGCCTGCCCGGTATCAAAAAGGATTCGATGTTCATCTTTCTCGATATACAACGAAAGCCCGTGTTCAGCCAGCAACCCTTCCGCGGTGCCGGATGTGTTCTCGCTCAAAACCGTGATCTTTACGGTCATTCCGATTCTCCTCAACGTTCAAC
>JACSRP010000060.1 GCA_014879665.1 Anaerolineae bacterium
GATGAAAATTTTGGATAATAACAACCTAAAAATCATCAGCTCCACCAACACCATGTACGTCACGAATCTGGATGACGACCAGCGCGGCATTATAAAAGAAGATGAAATGCTGGAGCCGGGCGACGCCTAACATTTGAGGAAATTTAGCATTATCAGCGTATATTGATTTGAAATTGCAGGGTGGCAGTAGGCTGCCCTGATTTGCGAGTCAGGAGTCTTCCTTTGAATCCCATTCTCGTCACCGGAGGCGCGGGCTATATCGGCAGCCATGTGGTCTACCGCCTGATCGAACGCGGCTATCCCGTAGTGGTGATAGATAACCTGAGCGCTGGACACCGCGCCGCTATACACCCTAACGCCATTTTTGAGCAAGCGGATTTACGAGATTGCGGGCAAATTGCCGGTGTGTTCAAGCGCCACAGCTTTGACGGCATCATGCACTTTGCCTCGCGCATTCAGGTGGGCGAAAGTATGCAAAAGCCGTTCATGTATCTGCGCGATAACATTGAAACGGCGACCAATATCATCGAAGCGGCTTGTGAACATAACATCAAACGCTTCATCCTTTCGTCTACAGCCAACCTGTTTGACCAGCCGGGGCGCATCCCGATTGATGAAAGCGAGCCGATCATCCCCGGCAGTGTGTACGGTGAAACCAAAGCACACGCCGAACGAATTTTGTATTGGATGGATCGCATTTATGGGTTGAAATACTGCGCGCTGCGCTATTTCAATGCCAGCGGCGCGCACCCAGACGGCGTAATCGGGGAAGATCATCACCCTGAAACCCACCTGATCCCGTTAGTGCTGCAAGTGGCGCTGGGGCAGCGCGAGGCAGTCACCGTATTTGGCGATGATTACCCCACGCACGACGGCACGCCGATCCGCGATTATATTCACGTGCAAGACTTGGCCGATGCGCATATTCTGGCATTGGAGGCGCTGCAACAGGGGGAAAGTCATGCCTACAATGTAGGTATCGGGCGCGGCTATACGGTGATGGAAGTGATCGAGGCGGCGCGCGCCGTAACCGGGCATCCGATCCCCTTGCAGATAGGCAGCAGGCGGGCAGGCGACGCGGCGGCGCTGGTGGCGGATAACACCCGCATCATGGAAGAACTCAATTGGATGCCGCAGTATGGTGACTTGCGCCCGATCATCGAGACGGCGTGGCGATGGCATCAAAGCCACCCCAACGGCTATGATGACGGTCAGGAATAATTACGGCGTGTACCCCAACAGGTTCAGCAGCTTGAGCACAGCCAGTTCGTAATCTTCAGCAGACTCACGGCGTACCTCGATCACCTGTCTCGCCGCCAGTTCTGCCGGAAACGCCGTATCGCGCTGGAAACTATTATGTACCACCGGCACAATCACGCATCCGGGGGTGGCTAATGCCCAGGCGAGTTCTTCGCGCACATATTCACTCGCCAGCGTGGTCGGGCCGATCAATAGAACAAAGTAACGACATTCACGCACCATCTTCTCTAAATGCGCGCGCCATGCCGCGCCGGGTTCAATTTGCAGGTCAATAAACGGGTTTTCCACGCCGACGGCTTTCAAACGGGCGACAACTAACAGACCAAAGGCGCTGCTTTCGGCGCGGCGGTAAGAGATGAATACGTTCGGTGGCGACACCGGCTCGCGCAGTAAATCGAAGGCGCGTGGCGTGAGCATATAATCTATCGTGCCAGACTCGCGCTGATTGGTGATTTCCAGATAGCCGAGCGATACCAGCACTTCAGGCCACGGCGGATCATCATCCCACACTTCAGCTAAATAGGCATCCATGCGCCCAAAATCCAGCCATTGAAAGCCGTCCCTGCCCAGCGGGGCAACGGCGGGTGCCGCAGACCAGCGCTTTTGCAGCGCGCCCCATGCCAGATCGCGGGCAAAACGCGCGATACGTTCAGCCGGATCGTCTGGCAGCGGCTGCGACAGCGGACTGTTTTCAGGAAAATCACTCATAATAGCTTGCCAGTCTCCGGAAACAGGGCGTAAATACGAGTGTTTCGCAGGCCACCCGCATTATCTCGCGCATGGTTGCGTAATATGGCTTCCAGCGTAAACCCGGCGCGCTCAGCGACGGCGGCGCTGCCGATATTGCGGTCATCGCAGCGAATTTCGATGCGCTCGGCTTTTTGTTCCCGAAACAGCAGGCCGCACACTGCCCGCACCGCCTCAGTGGCATAACCATGCCCCTGCTGGCTGGAACGCAGCCAGTAGCCAATTTCAAAACGCGGCACATCCCAATGAATGCTGTGAAGCCCCAGATTGCCGAGATGATAATCATCATCCTGACGCAGCAGCAGGAAATTAAATTCTTCTTTTGAGCGAAATTGGGCGGCGCTTTCGCGAGCAAAAGTTTCACTTTCCGACAGGGCGGGAACATGATTAGCCCACGGCATCCACCGCGAAAGCTGCTCAAAAGAGTCTTCTACCGCCGCGCGAATTAACACCCCATCACCCATTTGCACCGCGCGCAAATACAGGCGCGAAGCTTCTATCCGTTCAGGAATCGGGTGAAGTTCTGCGTAAAGATTTCGCATCATTTATTTTGTTCATTTCGGCATTATTGATGAAAGGCTTGCAGTTTTACCATGTCCATCTTGAAACCGCTATTGACATATAATTGCGTCTTGACGCTGTGTAACTGAAAAGTTAAGGCGGCTAAGCATGATTGCAATTCTGAAAAAAATACGAAATTTTTACTATTTTCGTCGTCTCGACGCTTTATTAAGCTATGATAACGACTAATTCTATATTCAATTTGTTTCTCGCCGCTGCCGCAAAGGAGTTATGTGATGCAGGTTGCACAACGTATTCATTCATCACGCCCGCGATGGTTGTCAGTCTTCATGATGATGCTCGTTGTTATTATCTCTGGCGCTTTACTGGTACAGCCAGCATTTGCCGCGACCAATGTCTTTTCTAATACGGGAACCATTACCATCCCCAATTCTGGCGCGGCCAGCCCTTACCCATCCACGATCAGCGTCAGCGGCATCAGCGATACGGTGATTGACGTGAACGTCACTCTTACCGGAATGACGCATACTTTCCCGGATGATATAGATATCCTTTTGGTGGGGCCAGGCGGGCAGAACGTGATGTTAATGTCAGATGCTGGTGGAAGTAGAGACATTAGCAACAGAACGTTTACGTTCGACAGCGATGCTTTATTTTCGCTTCCAGACAATCCCATCACGGCGCTTTCCTCCGGCACTTATCGCCCGACCAATCATGGAGGGAGCGATACAATGCCTGCCCCGGCGCCTGGGGGGTCTTACGGCGCGTCGCTGGATGCCTTCGATGGCGTAGACCCTAACGGCACCTGGAGTTTGTATGTAGTAGATGATACCTCAGGGGATACCGGCTCTATCAGCGGCGGTTGGTCGCTGACTATCACCACTGGCGCTGCGCCGGTTATCACCAGCGCAGATTACGTCATCGTCCCGCCCGGCTCATCGGGCGCATTTCATACGCTGACAGCCACTGGCGATCCTTCAACTTTCCTCTGGATCTGCACGCCTCCTTCGCTCACTTACTGGTATATCGGGTGCTTCCCTTCGCTTGGCGGAAGTAATGTGCTCGGCAGTTTGCCCGCACAGGGCGGATTGAGCGAAGGCGTGTATAATATCGGGGTTCAGGCTAGAAATGGGGTTCAGCCCCACGCGAATCAAAGTTTCACGCTGTATGTAGGTACCACACCAGTCATTACCAGCGCCAACAATGCCACTTTCACCGAGGGCAGCGCCGGCACCTTCAATGTGACCACCACCGGCAGCCCGACGATCACCTACAGTCTCTCTGGCGCGCCGGCATGGGCCAGCATTGATGCCAATACCGGTGTCCTCAGCGGCACGCCTCCCCTCGGCTCTGCCGCGATGAGCTTCACATTTGATATCACTGCCGATAACTTCCTGCCGGGCAATGCAACCCAAACCTTCACGCTGACTGTACCCGGCGATGCGCCTATCATCACCAGCGCCGCCAGCATCAACGTGGTTAACGGCACGGCGTTCACCCATACTTTCACCGCGTCGGGTAACCCCACACCGGTATTAAGCTATGTCCCCGGCGCGCTGCCTTCGGGTGTCTCGCTGGTAGGCGATATTCTTTCCGGCACGCCAACCGTGCCCGGCATTTACACGATTGCTGTCACCGCTGCCAACGGCGTGACTCCGGATGCCACACAAACCTTCACCCTCACCGTGACCGGCAATTCACCCGTGATCACCAGCGCTGAGACGCTGTACGTCGGGCAGGGGGACTTCATGGCGCATACCTTCACCGCCGTCG
>JACSRP010000071.1 GCA_014879665.1 Anaerolineae bacterium
ATTAATCAGCCGCCGCGCTTCATCCATTGAATTGACAACGCGGTAGTACTTACCCGCAATAGGATACAGTTGAATGAAGGCGGTGACCAGTGTCGCCATAAAATCGTTATTAACCACCAGTATAATCATGCCGAGATCGGGTGCTGTTTCGGGAAGTGCGGCGGCTCTATGTAGTTTGGGCAGCAGGTCTAAACTCGGAGGCTCCGTATACGTCAGTTCAAAAACAATATCAAAAGCCCGCCCCGATTCACGCGGATATTGCAGGCTGGCGGTCAATGCGGTGTAAAACTGCTCTAAACGAACAGCCTCGTGATATTGAACGATTATTAGATCACGATCACCCGGTTCATACAGAATTTGATATGACAATTTAGCATTGCCTTCTAAACCAATAACAACCGCTTCACAACTATTCCTCAATTATAGCGTTCTATATGCCGGGTGTTCCTCAAAAATTTCCGAATTTTCTTTGATACGCGGCAATACTGGCCGAAGTACCTGAACAGTGCTCGATGGGAGTCTTCAATGTGCTGTTCTATCAGCAACCTTTAGGTACTAAATCCACCTAACTCTGTTCATGCCTTGCCGCAGGTTGTAGACTAGTGGCCTAGATTTTGCTTGAACAGGTCGCATTTTCCCCTATGGAACGAATTGCTGCTGCAAACAACCTCATTATTGAGTATGAGCAAGATCACTGGCGACTGCTGCAAGATAGCGGCACATCCGGGCGCATACTGGTTGAAACCACGCCCGATGCAGCGCTGCGTTACCCATCAAGTTTTGGCGTGATACGCCGCCTGCCAGAAAACGGCACATTAGATGCAGCAGAAATTGAACGAGTAGTATTGGGTTGGTCATCAAAAGATCAGACATGGCATTTGGGGTTGATGCTCCAGTCTTCATTAGCAGAAGCACGGGGAAGCCGCTGGTGTGGGTTGGCCGTATGGCCGGCTCCGAATGGGCATGGTGCGGGGCTTCGTGACGCCGCAGCACAGGCGGGTGAACAGCTTGCCAATCAGATTCAGCGACCATTTTTGCTGGTTCCGCCGAAAGTGGAACCGGTATCTACCAACGGTATAACCGTTCCTGCGCCCGCGCCAGTACATAGATCGCCCGTTGCACAGCCAGCCTATCAACCTGCTGCCCCCCCGGTTGAAACGCTGCCTCCGCCGGCGCTTCCTGAACTTCCCTATCAATTAGATGATTGGCGGCTGGATCGCGCAGCCGATGGACGTCTGATTTTTACCCTGCCGGGGCTGATGCGCCGCCGCGTGCTGAAGTCGTTATGGTATCTGCTATGGGCTGTGGTATTTGCCATATTATCAATAACCAGTCTGATGGCCACTATTGCGCCACCACAGCCTACATTCCTACCGTATGCCGGGATCGTTGGTGCCGTATTTCTATTAGGGCTGTCCATTGTAACGTTCCTGAATGCCCGTAAAAGGATCGTCCGTATAGAGGTGGACGGTGCCGCCGGAACGATCCGCAGTTTCAAGGTGGGTGGTTCGGCGTGGCAATATCAGCGCGATGATATTTCTGATATATATGCTTCGCAGGTCATGGGCAAGATAAACCGCCGCCAGCATCATCGTACTGCGCAGTATGGTGAATTGAATTTGAGGCTGCATTCCGGGGAATTTGTGCCCGTGATCTTTGGTATTGACCTTGAAACAAAAATCGAGGTCGAATTTAGCGATGATGAAGAATTGGGTCGCTTGAATGAGGCCGAGATCGCCCCATTGACGATTTACAGTGCAAAAACCAAATTACAGGCGGCGGCGCTACGATTGGCAGAAACGCTCAATATCAACGCGGTGAATGACCGGCGCATCAGTTAACTTGATCGCAAGATACTTGCACAAACGTACATAATACGAGGTTATGATGAAACTTTTGACGTTTACCGTTAACGGACGCACACGCATCGGCGAGCTGGTGGGTGATACGGTGTATGCGCTGGCATGGCAGGACAATATGCGCCAGATGGTTCGACGGGGCATCGTCGCCAATCGGGCTTACGAACGCTTCCCACTGGAATCTGTGAAAGTTGAAGCGCCGTTGATGCCCAGCAAGATCATTTGCATCGGCCTGAATTATGCTGATCATGCTAAGGAAACTGGCGCGGAACTGCCCAAAGCGCCGGTTATTTTCGCCAAATTTCCTAGTGCAATCATCGCTCATGGTGATCTCATCAAGTGGAAGAGCGAAATCACTTCCAAGGTGGACTGGGAAGCCGAGTTGGTGGTCGTGATCGGTAAAAAAGCAAAAGATGTGAGCGAAGACGATGCGCTGAATTACGTTTTTGGCTATACGATAGGCAACGATATAAGCGCGCGTGACCTACAAAAGACGATTGACGTGCAGTGGACACGTGGTAAAAGTCTCGACACCTTCTGCCCGCTAGGGCCAGTCATTGTCACCCGTGATGAAATTGAGAATCCTCAGGCACTGAAAGTGACCTGTAAAGTGAATGATCATGTGATGCAGGACGGCACCACTGCCGATATGATCTTCAGCGTGAAACAGCTTGTTTCATACTGCTCGCAAATGTTCACCCTGCTCCCTGGCGACTTGATCATGACCGGCACGCCTGCTGGTGTAGGCGCGGGACGCAAACCAGCGCGCTTCCTAAAAGATGGCGATACCGTCACTGTTTCAATTGAAGGCATTGGCGATCTGACAAATCAATGCGTGGTGAGCGACAAGTAAAGCCGTCCCCATCGCTGCGCCGCCGCATTCTATTTGTGCTTGGCGGCGCAGCGCTAATTTCAGTCTGTATCATCCTCAGTCTATTTGTGCTAGCGGGTGCGTTCCAGATCGTCGCTGTAAGTTATCCGTCCTGCCCGCCGTTCCCTGATTTATCGGCAGTTTCCCCGGAAATCCAAATAGTCACGTTTCCATCATCAGAAATTGAACGCGATACCCCGGCGATATTGATCAGCGGGGTGTCCCCACGCAAAGATGCGGTAGTGATCGCACTGCCAAATACAATTCCCGCTGAACTGGCCGCCTACGTGCGCGGCGGCTATGATGTGCTGGTTTATACTCATCGCGCCTGCCTAACAAACACCCCATCCACGCTCGGCTACCGTGAAGCGATGCAAGTTGGTGATGCCATTGCCTATCTCGAATCTATCGGGTTTGAGCGCTTACAAATTGCACTGCATGGTTTTTCAGCGGCGGGTGCAGCAGCGATGATGGCAGCCGAACAGTTTCCAGGGATCGGCGCAGTCGTGGCCGAAGGTGGCTATCATCAGTTTCCTGAGCGCGTGCATCTCGATGCCGCGCAGATAGGGAAATTTTCAGTGCTGTTTGAGGCAGGGGCGCATATCACCTACCGCCTGCTGACCGGGCTGGAGATGAGTATCCTCGATCCGATGGGCGCGCTGGATGCTGCCCATTTTCCGCCAATACTGTTGATCTATGGTGCCCGTGAACCCGGCCTAGAGCCTGCCCGCTGGATGCAAGCGGCAAATGACAGCGCCGTTTTGTGGGAAGTCGAGGGCGCAGTGCATGGCAATTACGTGTATATTGCGCCGGATGAGTATGCAAATCGCGTGGTTACCTTTCTGGATGAAGTGATGCAGCAAGAATAATATTGCATCTCAAGTTGCATCCTTCTGGTTGTCCGGTACGATTAGAGGAAACCCGCGCCACTTAAATATTCTTTATCTACTTAACCATGCTGGCTGCGGCTTGCGCAGCGATATGGCAGCCTTCCGCCGGGGGTCGTCTTTGTGAAACCATCTCATCGTACATTCTTCGGCTGGATCGGCATTATTCTAGTAGCCATTGCGCTGATCGCCCTGCTATTTACGGCTGGTCGGGCGCTGGTGCTGCTGTTTCAACAGAGCATTTCAGCCATCAGCTTCCCATATCAACTCAATTATGGCGAAGGGCCGCTGCTAGATCAGACGGTGCGTCTCACTCATGGCATCAGCCTATATCGTCTGGATGTACCCCCCTACACCATTGAAAATTATCCACCGGTGTTCATGCTGGCGCAGGCACCATGGGTTTCGGCTTTTGGCCCCTCTTACTACTACGGGCGCATCACCTCTCTGATCTCAATTCTAGTTTCGGCGTTATTCCTCGGTCTAACGGCGCATACCATCACCCGAAGCCGGGTCGCGGCGTTGGTCAGCGCCGTGCTGCTTCCTGCATTTCCATATGTATTTCACTGGTCGGCGCTGGCACGGATTGATTCATTGGCGCTGGCGTTCAGTCTGGTAGGGCTGTGGATCGCCGTGCGCTGGCCGAAAAGCACGTGGGCGGCATTCTGGGCGGCACTGATGCTGGGGCTGGCGGTATACACCCGGCAAACCTACCTTCTGGCGGCGCCTCTAGCGGCATTTACCTACCGTTGGGCGGTGGGCGGCGCCACCCCGGCCTTCAAATTTGCGGTGATGCTGGGCGGGCTGGTTGTTGGATTGTTCGCCGTACTGCTGGTAGCGACGGAAGGCGGATTCTGGTTTCATCTGGTGACCGCAAATGTGAATGCGCTTGATGGAAGCCTGATCTCGATTTATGCCGATGAAGTGGCGCGCGCGCTGACAGTTCTGCTAGTGATGGCATTGATCTACCTGTTAGGCGGTTGGATCAACGCCCGTTCGAGGCGGGCATGGTGGCTGGTTGCCCCTTATTTGTTGGGCGGTTTAGCGGTCGCCCTTACCATCGCCAAGATCGGCTCGGACGTGAATTACCTCTACGAGCTTTGCGCCGCGCTCTGCCTTACAGCGGGGGCGTTCATCGCATGGTGCGGTCGCCTTTCGGCTGTGCGGGCCGCGGCAATCGTGATAATTGCGGTGCAGGTTGCCGCAATGCAGGATATTTCAGAGCAGAAGTATGCGCCAATCATCAGCGAACGCATTGACCGCCGCCCGGAAATGGACTCGCTGTTACAATTGGTGAATGACGAGACCCGTACGATCATCGCCGACGAAGCGATGGGGCTGCTGCCGCTAGTGGGCAAGCCGATCCTATTTCAGCCTTTCGAGATGAGCCAGCTAGCCGCCGCAGGGCTATGGGATGAAACTGATTTTCTAACGCAGTTGGCACAGGGCAGCTATCCGGTCGTGCTGATTTACAACCCGTATCGGAATCCAAATTTGCGCTTTGAACGCTGGACACCCGCAATGCTTTCAGTTATCAACTCATCGCATCGGTTGGCGACGCAGCGTGCTGAAACCAGTGTGTACTGGTATAACGATCCCAGGTAAAAATGAAGACCACACTCATTCATCAAGGCGAACTGGCGGCTTAACCTTATAAATTCAGGTTGAATAATGCTTTGATTATGTCCCGACAGCTTGAATGCGTTCATTGGCGGCGAATGTATCCAGCAGCGCATTGGCGACCACGAAGGCATTGTTCACGCCCACTCCCAACAGCGCGTCGCTTAAATCCAGCACAAAAGCGGCATTTTCCCCCTGAACGAACGCCCCCTCCGCGGTGAAGCGCACAGCGGTATTTTCAGGCAGCCCCAGCGTTTGCACATCTTTTTCATTGAACGCCAGCGAAAACAATCGTCCGAAGCGGTTGTTATCAATCAAATGTGGCTCAACATTGAGGTCAACTAATTCAAGGCCGGGGCGCAAGCGCGTGCCGCCAACGATGAAAGACCCCTGCGCGTGCAAAGCGATGGCGCTAGCACTGGCAGTGGCAAAATTAACTGCGGAGTTAGCCGCATAAGTTTGCCCTGCTGCCGCTGCCGCTGCGCCGCCCATCAAAAGAGTCGTGCCATTGCGCCACACTTCAGCGATGGGCTGAAGCTGACTGATGCTGATCAGGGATGGATCGCTGCCGATCACCGCGATGAAATTGTAATTATTCAGGGACGCGCCCTCAGGCAGCGACGTTTCAAATAGATCGCCCGCCGTGAGCGAGACGATCTGGCGCTGCCCGTCATAATATTCGGAGGCGGCGGCGAGCTGTACTTCGTCTGGGTAGCCGACCAGCACTACCAGCGTTTCCGGGGTATCCGGGAAGCTTGATGAATCTGGCGCACTACCATACAGATACAAGTCGCCAGCATTTTCGGGCTTTGCAAATGCTGAAAAGTCACGGGTGACATTTTCTAGCCGATTGGCCCATGAGGGCTGTAACGTGCTAAGGTTGAAGGCGAAATCGCCGGGTGCCAGCAAATGTACAAGCACATTGTGAATGCTCAAGACGCCGGATGCGCCAAATGCCGCATTTGCCGAGGCATTCAGGCTCACACCGTCAAAGATCGCGGCACTATATTGACCGAATACATCTCTGAAAACGGTCTCATCTTGCAGCACCCCGCCGGTGGCTCCATCTAGCCCGATAACCACATGAGGCGCACCCTCAAGCGTAAGCAAGTTCAGCACCCGCGGTGTCCGCGCTAATTCCCACAGATGCGTCTCGATCAGGGCATTATCAATGCCAACGGCTAGCCCCCGCTCCCCGGCAGAGGGCTGATTCCACAGCTGGATTGCATCTTCATGCAGGCCGGTGTTTGCATCCCGGTCAGGCGCGTAGCCAACGATCATTTGCTCTGCCAGCAGCGCAGCCCCGGCGCTGTTGCCACCCAGTGGCACACCATTTTGAAACGCTGTGATTATCGCCTGTTCGAGCGGGGTGTTGGCGATAATATTCATGGCATTCAGTTGATCGCCGCCCAGAAAATAAATAGCAGCGGGATCATCGCTGAAAAACTGTGTGAGCAGATCGCTTTGCGCAGCTTCACGGGTGTATACTGGCAGCACGGTCACGCGGCAGGGCATGCCTTCGATATTGTGCAATCCCAGCACCTCCCTGCAGACTTCCTCCAATTGGTGGCGGCGTAAATCTGCCAGATAGCTGTTATCTAGCAGTTCGGCGCTGGAGAGGCTGTACGGATCGTAACTGAACGCAGAGGGCAGCATCAGGATAGTGAATTGATCGGCATTCAAGGTTTGCCAATAGGGAAATGCAGATTCAACGAAGCCGCGCAGGGTTTCGTAACCTCCGCCGATTGGAATCAGTGTTCCCTGTGTGCGCGGCTGATCTTGCGCGGCAGCAGGCGTTAAAAATACCGATGCCAGCAGTAGGCACAGCAGTAGTTTACGCAGCATTCGATGAACTCCGGGGTTATAAGATGCCGGCGGATTATAACGGCCATGGAGTCAGTTTGCTGAAGCCAGCGGGGTGAGGATATTTTTCAGCCGCTGGCGTTCTGAAAAGAGGAAAAATGTGACTGAAAACGATTCTTTACGGGAACGCACCTTTACATGGACAGATCCGCTGGCGACATTTGCGGAGGGGCGGCAGTTAAGCGGGCTAGACTATCTGCATGCGCTGCTGCGTGGCGAACTTCCCAAACCGCCGATCAGCGAAGCCCTAGATTTTACGCTGGCAAGCATCGAAAAAGGCCGCGCGGTTTTTGAATGTGTGCCGCAAGAATTTCACTATAACCCGATCGGCATCGTTCACGGAGGGCTGGCGGCGACGCTGCTCGATTCGGCGCTGGGCTGCGCGGTGCAAACCATGCTGCCCGCTGGAATCAGCTACGCCACGGTAGAACTTCATGTCAATTTAGTGCGGGCGATCACCAGAGAGACCGGCTTACTGCTCGCTGAAGCCGAAGTTCTGCATTTTGGGCGGCAGATGGCAACCGCGCAGGGACGGCTGATCGACGCGAATGGTAAACTCTATGCGCACGGCTCGACCACCTGCATGATCGTCACGGCTGGATAGGACGATGGCGCTGCTGGTTCACGATACTGGTATCATGCCCTATCATGGGGCGTGGGCGATGCAGCGGGCGCTGGCCGAAATCCGCGCGCGCGGTGGTGACGATTATCTTGTGCTAGTGCAGCATCCGCATGTATTCACGCTGGGCACTGCCGGTGATGAAACCAATGTGTTGTGGGATCAGAGCCAGCGGGTGACGATGGGCGTTGATCTAGTACGTAGTGATCGGGGCGGTGATGTGACCTATCACGGGCCGGGACAGTTGGTAATCTACCCGATCATCGGGCTTCAACGCGAGGCCGGAAAAGTGCATGCTAACGTGGTCGGCTATGTACGTTCGTTGGAACAGGCCGTGATCGCTTTTCTCGCGGAATACGGGATCACTGGCGCGGCAATACCGGGATTAACCGGCGTATGGGTGGAAACACCTGCGGGCGAAGCCAAAATCGCGGCGATCGGCGTGCGGGTGAACGTGAAAGCCGTGACCATGCACGGCATTGGCCTGAACCTGAACACCGATTTGCGCTATTTTGAAGGGATCATCCCCTGCGGCATTGAAGATCGCGGCGTGACCAGCTTACGGGTGCTGTTAGGGAAACCGATTGATGAAGCTGAAGCAAAAATGCGCTTTGTAGCGCATTTTTGCCGTCAATTTAGAATCGAACAGGTGAAATGGGGCGGGGATTCGTATGCCAGCAACCTCTAAACATGATACTCCCGACGTGATCACCCTGCCGCCGCTAATCTTTGCTGCGGGCGGGATCGCCGGTATTCTGCTGAATATGCTCATTCCGCTTTCGATCCTGCCGGATTGGCTGCGTTGGGCGGGCATTGTACTAGTTGTGCTCTCACTCATTCCCGGCCCGTGGGCGCTGCTGAATATGATGCGCGCGGGAACGCATCCTGAACCCACGCATCCAACCACTGCGCTGGTGACCAACGGCCCGTTTCGCTTTAGCCGCAACCCGATCTATTTGACCTTCACGCTGTTTTTCCTCGGCTTTGCCCTCATCACCTTGAATCTCTGGCTGATTGCCATTTTGCCAGTGGTACTGATCGTGTTGATCAAAGGCGTAATCGAGCGCGAAGAATGCTATCTAGAGCGTAAATTCGGAGAGGATTACCGCGTCTATAAAGGGCGGGTGCGCCGCTGGATTTAAGGGGAATAAAAAGAGCGACCCGTATTTGGCCGCCCTCTTTTAATCTACCTTAGCCGCCTTCCGCTAGCCCTGCCCATTGCAACAGCAGCGATTCTAACGCTGCCTGCTGGGCTGCATATTCCACGCCAAGCGTTTGCACATCGGCCACTTTCTGTGCCGCGCTGGAATGCTCAATCAAAACTTCCAGCTCTTTGAGCGCCCCTTCAACGCTGTGAATTTGCGCCTCAACTTTTGCTAAAGCTTCCTGCTGGCGCTTATTCGGCTTCAACGGGGCGCTGGTGCCATTCGTTTTTCCAAGCGTGGGTGGCAGTGCTTTCATTACTGCCACGGCTTTAGCCTCAAGCTTCATTTCGCGCTGTGCCAGTCGTTCGGCATCACGCGCTTCAACATATGCCTGATACGCGCCCTTATAAACGCGCAGGTCACCATCATCCAGCGCCCAAACCTGCGTTGCCAGACGATCAATCAGATAGCGATCGTGCGAAACCAGCAGAATTGTTCCCTCAAACTGCTCAAGCACTTCCTGCAATACTTCCTGCGCTGGAATATCGAGGTGGTTGGTTGGCTCGTCTAGCAGTAAGAAATTTGCGCCCTCCAGCGCCAGAATTGCCAGCGCCAGCTTGCCGCGCTCGCCACCGCTGAGCATGCCCACTTTTTTATATACATCGTCGGCACGGAAAAGGTACTGTGCGAGAAAATTGCGGGCTGCGCCTATGCCCATTGGCTTATGGCGCAAAAGTTCGTCCAGTACCGTGTTTTCGAGGTCTAAGCCGTCATGGGCTTGCGCGAAATAGCCGATCTTCAGCCCGGCGCCAAGCACAACTTCGCCGCTTAACTGTGAATGTTCGCCGAGCAAGGTCTTGAGCAGCGTGGTCTTGCCAGTGCCGTTGCCCCCGATCAATGCCGCCGTTTCGCCACGGGTCAGCACGATCTTATCCATCTCGAACAGCGGCTTATCAGGATAGCCAACGCTGAGATTGTATGTTCGTAAGACCAGTTCACCGCTGCGATAGGTAGTTTTCATGCGCAGCGTCAATTTAGGTGGGCGAATATTGGGCGAGCGCATCCTTTTGAGTACATCTTCGGCTTCATAACGGGTGTAGGGGCGTACGCCGCCGATGCCCGTATCAATCCACTTTTTGGTATTGCTATAGGCGACCAACCCCATCTCCTGAATGGCGACTAGTTCACGACTCAAACGGCGCAATCTTCCCACCGCCTGCGGGTTAGTAGCATCACGGTCTATATTCTTCTTAATGTAATCCAGTTCTTTGAACAGGCGCTCCATCTCCTGATCGTAAACCTTCTCTGCGCGATCCCATCGTTCCTGACGCTGGCGCAAATAAGCGCTGTAATTGCCGCGATAGGTTTCAATGCCCGCGCGGCTCATCTCCCAGATGGTATCGGCCACAACATCCAGAAAATAGCGATCATGACTGACGATCAGCAGTGATCCCTGCCAGTTACGCAGGGTGTGTTCCAGCCATTCCACCGCCCGCATATCCAGATGGTTGGTCGGCTCATCCAGAACAAGCAAATCGGGGCGTTCTAATAGCAAACGCGCCAGCAGCGCGCGAGTCTTTTGCCCGCCGCTGAGGATATTCAATGGGGTGTCATAAGACTCGGCGCTGAAGCCCAAACCTTCCAGTGTGGATTTGATCCGGACTTCAAAATCATAGCCACCGATGGCCTCAAAACGTTCTTGCAGCGCGCCATATTCCGCGAGGATGGCGTTCAACTGCTCAGAATCGACTTCGCTGGACATTGCCAGTTCCAACTCGCGCAGATGGCTCTCCATCTCCTGTACGCCTTCAAATGGGCGCAGCATTTCTTCCCAGATGCTGTGGGTGGAATCGTGGAATGCCTGCACCGCTTCCTGCCGCAGATAGCCGATCCGCAAGCCTTCAGCGCGGTTGATCGTGCCGGCGTAGGGTTTTTCAAGACCAGTGAGCAGCAGCAGCAGCGTAGTTTTGCCGATGCCGTTGGGGCCAACTAAGCCGATACGCGCGCCGGGTTCGATGCTGCCGCCTGCATTGACAAATACATCAAACGCGCCGAAAGACTGCCCTACTTGATTAAAGGTGACAATGGCCATGATGGTTCTCAAAGGTTCACAACGTACAATTCACTACGAAGGATAACTGAAAACAGGATTAGAGTCTATGGGGGAAGTGGTGAATACAAATCTCAAGGCGCAGTTATTCTGCATCAGGCGAGGCATCTTTTAGCATCGCTTCAACGGCGGTTTTCAGGTTGGGCAAATCTTCAACCGCATCCCAAACGTAACGACATCAACTTCACGCTGCATTAACTCGCTCAAATCTTGCCAGAGGCCAACAACATCAAATCATCTATCTCTCTTAACCCTATAAAATTCACTTAGCTTGATTATACGACGGGTTGGTTATACCCTCACCCGATTCACATCCACCGCGTATTCCCACCAGTTGTGAGAAATACCGCCAGTTTCACCTTCAACGTGCGGCATATGCCGCATCCACCAAATGTGATGCTTGCGAATATCGCCGCCGCCCCAATCGGCGTTGGTCATGGTTTTTGCTTCGCCGCTTAAATCCGGGAAGTTGTACCATGTATCCGCGCGGCTTTTAACCGGTGTAGGATTGCCCCAGTCGTAATCCTTCAGACTGTTAGGCGCAAAATGCACGTTGCCGCATTCGGCCTGACCCGGCGCTTTCTTCTCATAGCGAATATAGCGCTCCCACAGGTTCTGCTCGCCGCGCCGATCTGAATACACTTTGGACATCATCGATTCGATGCGATGCCCCATGTTTTCCAGCATTTCGCCCACGCCACGCTCGTAGTTAAAGCCCATGATCACGAAGCGGCGCTTAGCATGCCCCGTACCTTCCAGCGGCGGGGCGTTGCACCAGAAGGCGTTTGGCCCGGCCATGATGCTCTCATAGTAGCCGCAGTAGGGAAAACCCATCAGCCACACTTCATCAATCTCGCCGGCATCTACGCGCTCAATCATCTTAAACTCGCGCACCATCGCCAGATAATCTACCGCATCGGGCTGGTGAAACTGGCGCTTGCTCCACGATTCAGCAAAGTTCTGGTCAGAATAGCGGAAGCCATCTTTTTTGACCGGAAAGCCGTCAACTTCAATGCGATCTACGATCTGGAAATTAGCATAGCCATAGCTGCATTCACGCAGATCATCGCCGTAGCCCTGCATCAGCTTATCGGGGTCTTGCCAGTTATAAACCTCTTTGATTTTGCGCCCGCTGTGCGTGTGCATGATCGGATTATGGATAATCGCCAGCACTTTTGAAGTCACCGGTGCGATGCTGCCGACCCCACCTGAAGGGTGCTGTTCCGGTTTCAGCAGCGGATTGGTGGGCGAACTACCTTCCGGCGCGCCTCGCTGACCAGCGTTGCCAAATAGCAACTGCGAAAGCAAACGTGAAAATTTATCTGCCATGCAAAACCCTTCCCACCAACACATAAGTCACGGCTCAACTTTACCATATAACCTGTCATTGGACGGGCAGGGTTTTGCGCGGGGCGCATCTGCGGCGTTAAGATCGGTTTCTCTTACGGATTGGATTTTGGAGCGTAAACATGCAGCCGCAGTTTGCCTATGATTTGACGGTTGAAACCGGGTTGATGGCCGGGATGCGCGGTAACTTTCCGCCGGAGATCTCGCTGCCAATTGCGGAAACCCTGCTGAAATCCGGCATCAAGTCATTCGAATTTACGCTTAACTCGGTCAAAGCAATTGAGGCGATGCAGGCCACCAAGCGCGCATTTGGCGATGCCGCCGCAGTGGGCATGGGTACGGTACTAAAGGCTGATGATGCCCGTAAAGTGCTGGATGCCGGGGCGGATTTTGTAGTAGCACCATCGTTTCAGCGCGACACCGTAACGCTGGTTCACACGGCAGGAGTATTGATGGTTCCGGGGGTGATCACCCCCACCGAAGCGGTGGATGCGCATCAGATGGGCGCGAAACTGATCAAAATTTTCCCGATTGGTGCGTTGGGTGTGGATTATTTCAAGGCAGTTCGCGCGCCACTGGATCAGATCCCGTTTTGCTGTAACGGCGGCATGAGCGATCAGAATGTGGGCGATTTCATCCGTGCGGGCGCGGTAGCCTGCGGGATGGCAAATTGGCTGACTGGTGATGGCACGTGGCCGCTGAGCAAAATCGCAGACCGTGCGCAGTTATTATTGGATATTGTGAGCGCCGCACGTGAAGGAAAGTCCCCGGCAGCGAAGGTGTAGGAGCGAGATGCCGGCTCGCGCGCCTATGAACCCGTGTTAAAGCGGAACAATTCGGCTGAGTGGTTTGCTGCTGACGTGCCCCCCATCACCACCGGCATGCGTTCGCCGGTATCAGGGCGATAGAAGCCAGTCTGGAGGCTGTATTCGCCGGGAGGTAAATCAGTGGGTAGGGTCAAAGACCAACGATCTACTATATGTTCGCCAGATTCCCATGCCCAAGTTGGATAAGCGCCGCTGCGCGGAAGGCTATCAGCCAGCACGCCAACAAACCCATCCTGATTATAGAGGTGGATGAACTGCGACCAGTTATCGGGCGTGGAGGCCGTGACTTCCCATGCCAGCGTGAGGGTGAGCGTTTCTTCGGCTGCGAGCGCCCCTTCAAGATGATAGCCTTCCAGCCGCGCGAAATTTGGAAAGGCGATGGTTGAGGGCGTGAGGGTGACGCTGGTCGTCATCTGACCGGCGGGGCTAATGGCCTGCCCGACGATGGGCGATTCGAGAATGACGCCGCCGGGGGCTGCTGCTTCCCAATCTACAGCCAGCGTTTCGGCATTCAGCACTACGGCCACGATGTCATAGATAGTCGCTGACTCCAGCGGCGGTTCTTCGCGCAAATCGGGATCGTCCAGCGGAATACTCAGATTGTCGCAAAAGATTTTTCCGACTTCCCAGAGCGGGCTGTTATAACGCCCTAGCCCAAAGATGGTGGTGCGATCAGCGACGATGAGGCCATCATGAATCAGCTTGATGGAGTATGCCGCCGGACGATCCGTTTCCTGAAGCACTTCCCAACAGACAATCAGAGGATAGCGATCAGCAGTGATACGCGGATCGGGTTGATGGATGCCTAACAGCCGGATGGCACCGCCAAAATCAACAATTCCTCCGCTTAATGCGGGTAGCTGCGCGCGATCTAAAAACGGGGGCAGCCCATAAACATCTTGCGTCGCAATCGGGACAAAAATTAATCCGGCGGTGGCAAGTACGGTGGTTGAGAAGGCGCGCAGCGGGAAATCAAGCCCCCGGAAGCGCCCCGCCAGCAAATATAACCCGGCGGTCAAGGCCAGCGCGACGGCGATATGAGAGGGATACATTAGTCGCCCGCCAGTGAAGCTTAACTGCTGCATCCAGCGGATCATGCCGAGAAATACCACGATGAACATCACGCTCAACACAAGCGCCTGCTGCTGATGCAGGCTCGTCCAGCGGGTCACTTTTTTACCTAATACATAGCCGGACAGCGAAAGCGCGAGGATGATGCCAAAGATAGTGAAGGTGAGTGGGTGTACCAGATTGTAGAATGACCAGCCCCAGTAGGAGAGATAGAGATGGGGCATCAGCGGCAGAATTTCAGCGAGTGAGCGCGGTTGCTCGAAATAGAAGCCTTCAGTCAGATGGCGGTGGGTATTGAAGCCAAAGGGGTCGCCATAGGATACCATACCGTAAATGACCCAGGGCAGGAACAGAATCGCAACGGGGATGGCGAAGATGATCGCATCACGCACAATTTCAAAGCGTGATGCGGGCTGCCTTCGCCAGGCGATCAGGATGGCTAACCCGATACCGGGGGCGATTAACAGGGCGCTTACTTTGGAGAGCGCGGCCAGACTGATGAGCGCACTGAGCAGCAAGAGACGGGATGGCGATGTTCCTAACCGTAGCAGACGCAGCGTTTGCCAGATAGCGAGGGTGGCAAAGGCAGCAGCGGCGGTATCGTTGGTGATATAGCTGCTGAGATACAACATGGTGGGGATAAAGGCAAAGATAGCCGCAGCGGTGAGCGCCCACGATTTACGGTGGAATACTTCCTGTGCCGCGCCATAAGCGCCGGTGACTGCCAGCACGCCCCAAGCCGTCGCCAGCATCCGCAGTACATGGCTGGCGCTGACGGCTTGGGGCATTCCAAATAAAGATTCGTCAAGGCCATGATAAAAATTAATGCGATTATCTACGCGATTCCACACTTCATGCGGTGAATACCAGCGGTTACGCACGACTTCGCCGGTATAGCGCAGCAGGATATCGCCATCCACAATCGGTTGATTCAGGGCGCGTAAAAGCAAGCTGCCAACCCAGTACGACAGCGGCGGCTGGCCACTGGCTTGCTGGGTGGCGTTGGTATTGCGGAGGGCGCGATCTGGCAGTTGGTTTTCGGCATAAAGCTGCATGGTGTAGTTGAAATGCAGCACTTCATCGCTGCCTTCGAATACGGGAAACTGGCGCTGCTGCAACAGCGATCCGACGATGAACAACGCCAGCAGCAGCAAAAAGGCGCGATGACGCTTGATGACGCTGATCATGCGGGGACTTCTTTGGTCAGACAATGTACCGCGCCGCCGCCGTTGGCCGCAATGTCGCAGCGAATGGGGATGATCTCGTAATCGGGCATAGCGGCTTTATAGATGCCGAAGGCAGTATCGTCGCTTCCAAGCAAGAAGGCTGGCACCAGCACCCGCCCGTTGACCGTTAGGCTGTTGGTGTAGCTGCGCCAGATCGGGTAAACGCCCCAATTGAGATAGGGTTTGACGGCGGGTAAGGTGAAGATGGTATAGGGATCGCCGCTGGCGCTGGTTTCGCGCTCAAAAATGCTGTGCGCCTGGCGCAGGCGTGATTTATTGAAGGGTACAGCGGGGCTGGTTATGAGGATGGTGTGCGGATCGGCCAGCTTGATGAGTAAATCAACATGTCCGGTTTCTTCGCGCCACAAAGAGGGTGTGACGATTAGTTTTTCAAAGCTGAAGGCGCGGCGCAAGCGGCGCTCAACCTCTGGACGGCTGAGGTGCGGATTGCGGGTGTAGATACCTTCGCTGGCGATCAGCGTGCCGCTTCCGTCGCTCCAGAAATTGCCGCCTTCGGTGTGCAGATCAAGCATGTAAAAGGGAAGATCGTTGGCGGCGGCATAACGGGCGGCGAAAGCGTCATCGTTGGCCTGCGGGTAGGCGGGCAGCGGATCATAAGCCGCGCCGAGCATCACACGGCTTCCATCGGGGGCATGACCGGTGAAGGGGCCGTAATCGCGTACCCAGATATCGTCGGTAGGTATGACGATCAGGCGCATATTTTCAAGCTTGCCCAGATCGCGGGCTTCGAGATACAGCCAGACGGCGTTTGCCCATGCCGGATCGGGAATGAGGATGTCGGCACGGGCGACGATGCTCACAGCCTCGATGATCTGCGCATGACTTTGCCATAAAGGCGGATAAAGCACCGGAAACGCGGTGATCACCGCTTCCATAGTTTCCCACTGCGCGGGCAGACGAATTGGTGCGCCGGGGGCGGCGATTGGCTGGCGCGAAAGATCGGGCTGATGCAGGGGAATATTCAGCGAAGCGAGCGCGTCGCGGGTTGCATAGACGCTCATGCCCGACGGCAAAATACCTTCGCGCATCAGGTAATGTGCCATTTGCGCGGGCGTTTGCGGGGCAATGCCGCCATAGAGGGAATCGGCCTGCGCCGGGGGCGGATTACGCAGCATCGGCTTTAAGGCGTTTAACCCCTGCCGCCGCCAGAGCGGATAGGGGATATAGTCAAAGCGAATCGGCAAGGACAAGGTAAAAACCTGTAGATAGAGCTTCGATAATAGTAGATTATTCTAGCGTTTAATTTGACGGGCTTGAACCACCAACCGGGATAGGCGGCATAACGTTGTTTTGAATTTCCGCCCACGCGAACTATGATCCAGAGGCGGGCTTGACCCTATGAAGCATACTATGCAGATTATTCGAGGCTGTCTATGCGCGTTCGGCTGCTGCTCACTTTACTATTTTTCTTCGCGCTGTCTGCGAATTCTACCACCGCACAGGAACCACTAAACCCTGACGCTGACGCTGAGTCCGGATCGCTGACGCTGACTCCCGGTTTCCAGCCCGATCCCTACCGGGTGCCAGTGGTGATCGTGGGCGGTGGCGATGTGGATGCGAATACCCGGCAGCTAGGCACTGACTGCGTGGGATTCATCACCACCACGCCCGATTTCCGCCTGCTGTTGAGCGCGCCACAACCTTTACTACGCTTCATTTTCATCGCAGACACGATCACCGCGGATGCAACGATGGTGGTGCGCACGCCGGATGGCCGCTACCTGTGTAATAACAACGCTTTTGGTCTGCTCAATCCGCTGGTAGATATCACCGACGCGCTGGCTGGTGATTATGCGATCTGGATCGGCGCATTCACACCGAATATGCCGATGTTTGGCGCGCTGTATTTTACCAGCCGCAGCGCGGTGATCCCCGGCTCAACCGGACTTCTGGTGCCGGTTGAAACAGTGATGCCAACGATTGATCCAATTGCCGCACTCACGCCTACAGCATCGCCCGGCACCTTTCTCGATGCTTCCATGCCGCCAGTGCATGGGGATACCGCGCTCAGCCATGGCTTTCTGACTGATCCGTTCTGGACGATGGTGATCGGCGGCGGCTTTTTGCCAGTGCCGGCACTGGATGGCGAGCCGCCTGCATTAAGTTCCTGCGCCGGGTTTACGGAAAGCGCCCCCGATTTTGTGGTGCATTGGGCGGGGCAGTCCACGCGCCTGCGCGTCCACTTCATCCCTGCATCGCAAAACGGTCGCGAACCAGACGCGGCACTGATTGTGCGCGCGCCGGATGGCCGGTATCTCTGCAACCGTGATTTTACGCCCGGCTTCACGCGACCTTCGGTAGAATTTATTAGCCCGATACCGGGAGACTATACGATCTGGGTCGCCCATGAGGATGCTCCCGGTGAAGCAGCGCCGGGTCTGCTGTACATCACTGAACTGACCACCACACCGGAGACGCTGGTTCAAGCGGAGACACAGTCACTTTCAATCGTCAACGGCCTCAGCCCGGATGCAGCAAGCAGAGCGGTGATTTTTGATGCTAACGCACCTGATCCGATGGCGGTGCCGGTGCAAGACCTATCCACGCCGTTAGACTCTATAAATCTGGAAGCGTTGAATCCTGATGCGCAAGGGCTGTGCGAAGGCGTGGTGAGCGCCGCGCCGACGATCAGCGTGACGCTGCCACTGGTATTCCCGTATTTGCGTCTCTTTTTCATCGCCGATGATCCACAGATGGACCCGGTGATGGTGGTGCGGATGCCCGATGGGCAGTGGTACTGCGGGGATGATGTGCAGCAAAATTTGAATCCGCAAGTAGATATTGTGGGCAGCGCGGCTACCGGCCTCGCCAGTGTTTGGGTGGGGACTTACGACGGCATTACGCCAGTACAGGGGACATTGTATTTGACGCGCGGGCAGGCGAATGTGAACGATCCACTACGCGCTTCTATGCTGGTGGGGCTGTCGGCATTTGCGCCCGGCGCATTCCCGACGCCGACCCGCGATCCGATGGTGGTTGTGCTGCCGACCACGCCGCCGGTTTTCAATAATGCGATGCCCACGCCCGCGGGTGGGCAGGCATTTGCCGCCGCCGTGTTCAACCCTTACGCAGCGACCAACTACGGGGAAACCTCACTGATTTCGGCAGCGGTGCCGCATAGGGTGCAGGGTATAGCCGGGGGCGATGTTGATGCTTCGGTGCTAGGCGGCGACTGTGTAGGCTTCATGTCAGCACAGCCAGATTACAGGGTGATCTGGTCAGGGGGCTTCAGCACGCTGCGCATCTTCTTCACTGGAGATGGCGATGCTACGCTGGCGGTGCTGGATCCAAACGGGGTGATGCACTGCAACGACGATTCGTTCGCCACCCAGAATCCGACGGTGGATATTGCCGCCGCCCCGCCCGGTGTATATAACATCTGGTTAGGCAGTTATGCAGCGGGAAGTCTCTCCACTGGCACGCTGTATATCACCGAAGATTTGAACCGCAGTCCGCTTTCACCGTGAGGCATTATGACTGATCAACAACTACTGGCATCCAGTCAGGCCGGCCTGCGCCTGATCGCCATGCTCACTTTCTTTAACAGCGGCAAGTTTGGCCGCCTGCGGGCTTACATCAAAGAACATTACACCGATGCGGCGCTGGAAAGCGAATTGGCGGCGGCGCGGCTGGCGGCATTGAAAGTGATCTCTGCTGCACACGGTCGTCTGCGAGTGCGGCAGGTGGTAATAGCTGAGAAGCATCATACGCTGACTCTGCTGCAATCAGAAGATCAGATGCTGTACGCGGCAGACCTGATCTGTGAGCAGGATTACCCGCACAAAATTGCTGCATTCGATCTGGCTGAATTAGGGACTGTGAGCTAATCTGACTCACCTGTTTTGGCCAGCACCAGTCGCATTTCGCTGGTTGCAGGTTTGAAGCCAAGCTCTTCGTACAACGGGCGGCCCTGCACGCTGGTATGCAGCATCACAAAATCGTAGCCCCTCCGCCGACACTCTTCGATACACTGGCTCACTAACCACGCGGCCAGCCCCTGTTTGCGATAGGCTGGTTCAGTGTAGACATTGGTGACGTAGCCACGACCGCGCTGCGGAGAAATTGAAGTGGGCGGCCAGTCTACAAACCACACGCCAGCACCGGCAACCACCTCGCCAGCTTCATTGAGCGCGAACCAACCGGTGTAAGTTTCGCTGGTCATATGTTCCAGCAGCCAGTCGCGGAAATGACTCATGGCGATTTCGATTTCTTCGAGGGTACTCAGGTCATTGGCGATGAAAATAGCGCGACGATGCGCGACGATCAGCTCAAAATCGTCGGCGGCCATCTGGCGAAGGGCGTAATCGGTCATCAATCCTCCGTCGGTTCGCCTATAATTTTAGGCGGTTCCGCATTTCGTTAGTCGTTGAAAAGCCTAATTTTTCGTAGATGGGCCGCCCCATATCGCTAGCATGCAGGGATATGGTGCCGACGCCATTTTCACGGCAAAAATCTATACAGCGCTGCACCAGCAGATTGGCTAACCCGTGATGGCGATGCTCTGGCTCGGTATACACATTCAGGATGTAACCTCGCCGCATCTGTGGCACGCCGGGGCCGGGAATCCAGTCCAACCACGAAAGCCCGGCGCCTGCTACCGGCATATCATCGGCGGTGACTACAAAGAAACCGGTATAAATGCCGGATTCGATGCGCGATTTTACCCATTCATAAGTCAGCGGCTCTGAATCTTTAACAAGCATAGGATCAACGCCCATCTCGATGAACATGGCGCTGCGGTGGTGCACGATGATGCCGGTTTCGTCGGGTCGGGCTATGCGAATTTTGTAATCGATCATAATTCTAGGTCTTTTTTTTGTTATCGGTGTGAAACAGCGTCTAAATTTTGAAATGCGACTGTAAATCATAGGGCATGATGCTGTCAGATCAAGTGATGGTTCGCAGTATGGTC
>JACSRP010000176.1 GCA_014879665.1 Anaerolineae bacterium
GATGCTGCCGCCGCTGGCACGCCGCCAAGACGCCGCAGCGCCTCACGGGCACGTTCATTGTTAGGGTCTACTTGCAAGACGCGCTGCAAATAGGCGCGGCGATCTTCAAGCGTATCAACGACGGACGCCATCCACATCAAGGCGGTGATATTATTCTTATCGTTGAGCAGCACCTGCTGAAGCAAACGGCGTGCAGTTAGTTTGTCGCCACTGCGCGCGGCGTCTACCCCCTGCCGCAGCAATTCCTCAATATTCGGACCAGCCACTCGACTCCCTCCCGGGGTTGAACGGAACCAGTTTGACGCGCTGTTTAGGCCGGGGGCCGGGTGATCAAAATGATCACCACCACCAGCGCCAGAACAAAAAGCACTCCGGCAACAACGCCGAAGATCAGAATAACACGGTTATCCTTTGCCTTGCTGGAATACTGCATTTTATGCAGGGCGGCATTAGCCTGTTCGTTCAGCGGATTGGCAGCAACAACCCGATTCAGCCATTGAATACGCTCATCTTTGGTTTCAGCAAGCTGTGCCATCCACATGAGCGCGCGCTCATTACGCGAGTCTCCGGCCAGGACCTGCTGAAACATCATGCGGGCAGCCTGTTTATTGCCCTGTTTGGCGGTTGTCATAGCCATCTTCAGTAATTGTTCGCGGTCAGGCGACTGGGCTGCCTCAAATTGATTCGATGCCATAGTATGGTGTCCTTCAGCCTGTTACCGGGCGCGCTAGCAACAACGCAAAATAGCAGAATGCTGTGACGGCAATGAGGGCATCTACGCGGTCAAGCACGCCGCCGTGACCGGGGAATATATTCAGCCCATGTACGTGCGAATCTTTGACGCCGAACTTTCGCTTAATCCATGATTCCAGCAAATCGCCCAAGATTGCAATAATCGGGCCGAAGAGGGAAATTAGCAAGGTCGCCGGATTTAATTGACTCGCGGCTTGCAGCAGCAGCAGGGATGGGACGGCCCCGCCAAAGTAGCCTACTATCGCGCCTTCCACCGTCTTTTTCGGGGAAATGGTTGGCGCGAGCGGGTGACGGCCAAAAAGACGACCGCCGATATAGGCAAAAATATCACTGCCCCACGTGAGCGCAAGGATCAAAAGAACCCAGACAAAACCATCGGGCATCATGCGGACGCTGATCAAGAAACCAACCGGGAAACCGATATACAGGATGCCGGTGGCGGTGGTTAATGCCTGCCCAGCAGCGCGTTTAAGATCGCGATGGCTGAGCATTTTGACGATAAGCGTGAGGATCACAGCCAGCGCCAGAATCGGCAGCGCCCAGTGACCAACTTCCAGTTGATAGGCGCTACCGATGGCGATCACCGCAAGCACGCCGAATAGGGTGCTGCCCTGCGCCGGGCGATCCTGTGCCAGCAGGTAAAATTCGGTGACGCCAACGGCGGCAACGGCGATCACACCGACGGCGAACACCCAACCACCAGCGACAACCAGCAGCAGCGCTAATGGACCAAGAATGATCACGGTCATGATGCGCTGCGTGAGATTAGATGGCGCTTTTTGTTCTTTTCGCGCCGAGTTATTGGAAGCGTCGCCCTGCAACGTTGCCATTTGCGCAAGAAATGCCTTTTAGTCCTACTATGATTGTAACAAAGCTTTAATCGGTTTGCTCATGAATAGTTGATATGCGGGACGAATTTTGCGTGAAGAAGGCCGCTTCAGGGAAGTATTGCTAGTGATGGTGATTATGCTCGCTTGTATCTTTGGGAGGCGGACAAGGCATGCCTTGTCCCTGCGGCACAGCGGGCGAGGGACTGCCCGGCAGTTTTGTTTGCTTCACTGTCTATCTGAAACCGACGTTAATCGAAGTCGATCTGGCCGTCGGTGACGCGCCAAAGAGCCGCGCGTTCAAGAAAGGTTTTGGAAAAAATATCCGGTTCAGTAGTGGTGGCTAACGTCTGGCTTACGCCGTCAATGCGTTCGAGCAGATAGGCGCGGCGAGAGGCATCCAGTTCAGCGATGACTTCATCCAAGAGCAGCACCGGCCATTCACCAATACGACTTCGCATCCATGACAATTCGGCCAGTTTGCAGGCCATGACGGCGGTGCGGGCTTGCCCACGACTGCCATAGAGACCGGTATCACGGCCATTAATCATCAGGCGCAATTCGTCACGATGGGGGCCGGAAAGCGTGGCGCCGCGCTGGATCGATTCCCATTGTTCAGCGCGAAGTTGTTCAAGGAACTGCGGCACGATCCGGGCGGGATCAAGATCACGATGTAAATCCAGCCCGTAGGTTTCAAAGGAAAGCTGGCCGCTGCCGTTGAAGGTAGGCACGAAGCTGGGTTGATAACGCAGAGTCAGGGTTTCAGCGCGCCCGGTCAAATCGGCATGGGCGCGCCCGGCATCAAATTCCATTTCACGGAGAAAACGCTGCCTGCCAGCGATGATGACTGCGCCGGCGGCGGCAATCTGCTCATCCCAATACTCTAATTCGCTGACGTTTGCGCTGCGTTCAGCAAGGCGGCGCAGCAGGGCGTTGCGCTGCGGCAGAACCTTCTCGTAAGTATCCAGCGCGGCAGCATAACTGGCATCCACCTGCCCCAAAGTGCTGTCAATAAAGCGGCGGCGATCAGTGGGAGAACCTTCGATCAACGCCAGATCCTGCGGCAAAAACAGCACGACATTGAAAAGGCCGACCACATCCATCGCCCGCTTTTCAACGCCATTGACTTTGATGACTTTTCGAAAGCGCCCGCCGGTTTCGCCAACGCGCTCGATCATCAAGGTGATTTCTAATCGCATTGACGAAGATTGGCGGGTGACGATATCAGCGGCGATACGGGCGAAGGGGATAGGGTCATCCTCAGCGCGCCAATGAATCAACTGGCGGTCGCTCTGGGTATAGGGCGATCTGGCGGCAGCAAGATAATAGATCGCCTCTAGTAGATTGGTTTTGCCCTGTGCGTTTTCACCGACGATCAACACCGGTTGTTCGGCAGGCAGTTCCAATTCAAGACGCGCATAATTACGAAAATTGGTCAGCGAGAGATGGTCTACACGCACAAAAGGATTCAGACAGAATATCAGGTAAACAAGAGGTCTATTTTAGCATATTTGCCGCTCAATTTCGGGGGTAAATTTCGCCTGTCCACACAAAACAACTGTTCCCAGATATACTACACAGGTTATTTTTCAGCAGATTGAATGGAACAAGATGACACGAATTATTGTCACCAATGATGACGGCGTTCAGGCACCGGGCGTGCTGGCGCTGGCACAGGCGATGCGCACACTAGGCGAAGTGCATGTTGCAGCGCCGTCTCGCAATCAGAGCGCAACTGGACATAAGAAAACATTGTTTCAAGATATACAGGTGAATGAAGTGACGCTGGCTGATGGCAGCACGGCAACCTCGGTGGACGGCTCGCCAGCAGACTGTATCGCCCTGTGCGCGCTGGGGCTGACCGCATGGCCGCCTGATCTGGTGGTCAGCGGCATCAACCGGGGATCGAATATGGCGCAAGACATCACCTACAGCGGCACAGTGACAGCAGCATTGGAATCGGCCATTAACGGCGTTCCGGCGGTGGCGGTTTCGCTGGATCATCGGGATGCAAATCAGGTTGAAGATTATGCGGAGGCGGCGCGAGTTGCGGTTGAAGTGGTCAAGATCGTGCTGCAAAAATCGATTCCGCTGCTGACCATCCTCAATTTGAACATCCCGAATGTGCCGCGGGTGAAGGGAATACGCCTGACACGGCAAGGGGTGCGTATTTACCGCGATGAACTACACCGCGAAGGCAATATCGTGCGAATTCAGGGGCCGGAGCCGATTGGCGAGTTCCAACATGAAGCAACCGATATTTGGGCTATTCATCATGGTTATGCAAGCCTGACGCCGATCCATCTGGATTTAACGGCGCATCATTTTATGGCTGATCTGGCGGCGTGGGATTTAATGGTGTAACGCGAATGACTGAATCTACTGATCATCCCCTGTTCACGCTGGTTGACCTCTCACCCTACCGGCGGATTGTAGATATTGGCGGGGGAAGCGGCGCGACGCTGGAACTGATCATAAACGCCTACCCGCAGATGCGCGGCATCCTATTTGATCTACCGGAAGTGATTGAAACATTGCAGATCAATATGGAGGCGATGAACGGGCGATTGGTGCCGGTGGGCGGCGATTTCTTCGCGCAGGTGCCTTCTGGCGGCGATCTGTATTTGCTGGAGCGGGTGCTTAGCGACTGGGACGGCGATTGGGCGCAGGGCATTTTGCAGTCGGCGCATAAGGCGATGCC
>JACSRP010000070.1 GCA_014879665.1 Anaerolineae bacterium
CGGCGCTATGTGCCACTACGTCACCCATGCAGACCCAAAAGAGTTCCAGCCCATGAAGGCCAATTTCGGTATTATGCCTGAGCTGGCAATGCCAGTGAAAGATAAACGCCTGCGCTATGCGGCGTATGCCTCTCGCGCGCTAGACTCGATGCGTGCATCCCTTGAAACAGCGGAGGAATTGAACCTTGCCACAACCCGCTAACCGACTATTCTCGTTTCCAGATTACCCGCTTGCCACGCTTGGCCGTCGGGTGGAAGAACTCAGGGCGCAGGGAATTGACATCATCAATCTGGATGTCGGCAGCCCGGATATGCCGCCGCCCGATGTCGTCATAGATACCCTCTGCGAGACAGCGAACAAGTCCAACACTCACGGCTATTCTGGCTATCGCGGTCTAAAGGCTTTTCGTGAAGCCGTTGCCCGGTATTATGCGCGCCGTTTTGGTGTCGAAATAGACCCGGAAACGCAGGTTCTGCCGCTGGTGGGCAGCAAAGAGGGAATAGTTAACCTGTGCCTCGCCTATCTGGATCACGGCGACGTTGCATTAGTGCCGGATATTGGCTATCCCTCATATTCACTGGGAGCATATCTGGCCGGCGCATCAGTTCACTGGATTCCAGTAAGCGAAGAAGCGGGTTATTTGCCCGATTTTGAAGCACTATCACAAAATCTTCCGGCGGGCGCTAAGCTGCTGTGGTTAAATTACCCGAACAATCCCACTGGCGCGGTTGCCAGCCCTGATTTCTACCAGCGCGCCGTCAATTTTTGCCGTAAACATGATCTGTTGCTTGCGTCTGACAATCCGTATGTTGACGTGACCTATGATGGCTTCCACGCATCCAGCGTCTTACAGGCAGCAGGCGCACTAGAAAATACTATCGAGTTCATTTCCTTCTCTAAGACTTACAATATGGCAGGCTGGCGGCTTGGCGCTGCCGTAAGTTCTCAAACGACAATCAAGAATTTGCTGCAAGTGAAAAGCAACTTTGATAGCGGTCACTTTATTCCAATTTACGAGTCTGGAATCACCGCCATTGATGAAATCTCGCAGTCATGGATTCATGATCGCAATATGGTTTACCAGCGCCGCCGCGATATTATGCTTGAAGTACTACCGCAGGTCGGGCTAGCGCCATTCCATCCCGGCGGCGCACTCTATGTATGGGCAAAAGTAACCGATCCGTCTTTGAACGGGGCAAGTTACGCCGAGCAGGCGTTGATCAACGCACACGTTTCTATGGCGCCGGGCATCATCTACGGGCCGGGCGGTACACAATATGTGCGCTTGAGCATGTGTACAACCGATGATCGATTAAGACAGGCGCTGGAACGTCTCAAGCATTGGTATCAGGAGCGAAGCTAATCTATGCCCGCAGAACAAAGCTATGAACTCATTCAAGGCCCTGAGCGTGCTTTTCTGGTTGGTATTGGCATCAAGGGCAGCCGCCCGCTGATGACGACGGAAGACTCGCTGGCGGAATTGACATTATTAGCGAAGACCGCCGGTATGAATGTGGTTGGCACTACTTCGCAAAATGTGAACCACTTTGATCCGGCAACCATGATCGGCTCCGGAAAAGTCGAAGAAGTGCGTGAGGCGCTGGTCGCTGCTGATGCCCACACTGTGATCTTTGACGACGAACTTACGCCCCGTCACCAACGCGAACTTGAAGAACGCTTCGGTGAAGAAATCAAAGTGTTGGATCGTTCAGCGTTGATCCTCGATATATTCGCACAGCATGCCCGCACCCATGAAGGCGCGCTGCAAGTGGAATTGGCGCAGTATGAATACCGCCTGCCCCGCCTCACCCGTCAGTGGACGCATCTTTCGCGGCAAGCAGGCGGCACCAGCGGTGCTGTCGGGCTTCGCGGGCCGGGTGAAACTCAGCTAGAAGTAGATCGCCGCGAAATTCGTCGGCGCATCAGCCGGTTGAAGCAAGAGCTGGAAAAGGTACGTGAACACCGCAGCCGGCACCGCCAGCAGCGCAATCGTTCCGGAATTCCTCTGGTGGCATTGGTGGGTTATACCAATGCGGGGAAATCCACACTGCTGCACGCATTAAGCGGCGCAGACGTTTATATAGCCGATCAGCTCTTTGCGACGCTTGATCCGACGACTAGGCGCGTCGATCTTCCCAATGGCACACAAATCCTGTTAACGGATACCGTCGGTTTCATTCAGAAGCTTCCCACCACGCTCATTGCAGCCTTTCGTGCCACGCTGGAAGAGATTACTGAAGCAGATTTGATTCTTGAAGTGGTCGATCTGAATGAGCCTAATGCTTCAGGTCACATCGAGACGGTAGAGGATACATTGGCCGAAATTGACGTGCCGCCAATACCCCGCATCCTTGTTTGGAATAAAACCGATAAATTCAAAGGCGAAGCCATTCCCGAGGTATCAGATCCGCAGCAGTACTTCGATATTGTTGCGATTTCTGCCGCTAAAAATCAGGGACTGGATAAGCTGGCCGCGGCTATTTCGCGAGCGGTTTCATTGGCGCTCTATCAGATAAAACTGCTTATCCCTTATGAGCGCGGCGATCTAGTGTCACAACTTCATGAACAAGCAGGAGTTCACCAACAAATTGCGAAAGATACTGGAATAGAATTAACAGTACGCCTTCCGGCAAACTTGTTCGAACAATTTAAGCAGTACCGCATTTCAGGATAGGCCATGTACAAACGAATTGATCAATCCTCCCGCGTGGCCCGTATGCTCGAATCGCTCTCTTCCGGGTTGGCAAAGCGCCGGGGATTACCCATCATCATCGGCATCGGAATGATTATCATCGCATTCGCCGCCCAAATCCTCAATCTGATCGCTCCATCAAATCTCTGGGAATGGGTTTGGGCGATCACGTTGCATGTCGGGTTGATTACTGCATTGATTGGCATTGTGATGGCGGAGCCGTTAGGTAGATGAGTGAAATTGCTGTCCGTATCTTAGAAAATATTGAAGATTACGAAACCGCAGTTGATATTGAGATTGCGGTATGGGGTGTGGGTGATCGCGATGTCCTTCCTTCCAGCTTGATGCAGGCGATTCGCGCAGCGGGTGGGGTTTCGCTAGGCGCATTTGCCGGGGAAAGAATGGTTGGGATGAGCGTTGCCTTCCCCGGTTTTCGGGATGGCGCCCCGATACTCTGGTCACACGTAACCGGTGTTCTAGTGGATTATCAGCGACAAAATATTGGCTACAAGCTGAAACAGGCTCAAGCCGAATGGGGTAGAGCAGCAGGATACCGGGAAATCCACTGGACATTTGATCCACTGCAAGCAGGTAATGCCCACTTCAATTTGAATATGCTTGGCGTAACCAGCAATCGTTATTATGTAAATTTCTATGGCACGATGAACGATTCCATCAACAAAGGGATGGGCAGTGATCGCCTTGAGGCATCGTGGGATCTCACGATTTTACATCAGCCGCCTACTGATCATGACTATACGAAACCACTTCCTCAATTAGTCTCAATGACTGGAAATAAACCTTCTAGTAATCTGAATGTACTGGGTGAAGAATTAATACTTGTCGAAATCCCATGTGGTTTGCGTTCCATTGATACTTCCACACGCAAAACATGGCGGTTGTGCGTGCGCGAAGCTCTATTGCAGGCCTTTGAGGCGGGTTACACCGCTGTAGACTTTCAACGTAGTGTTGACCAATGCGCCTACATCCTCTCTCGCAGCACTTTATAAAACGAATGTTGCAAATTTGTAGCACGCATTACTTAAACTCTCTATAATGTTGCCTACAAACGCCATCAATCATCATCTGTAAAGTTGCATAGGAGGTACCACGATATGCGTCTTAAATTACTATTGATTGCACTGATTCTTGCTGTACTCTCTGTTTCAGGCATCATGGCACAAGATGCCGCGCCGGAACTGCCGGATCTCGAAGGTCTTGAGATCGCTATTGCCGTTGAAAATGCTTATCCACCCTACAACTACCTCGATGAGGACGGTGTCGGGATTGGTTGGGATTACGATACTTTCCGCGATATTTGCCGCCTGATCAACTGTGTGCCAATCTTTGAAGTGACCTCGTGGGATGGCATGCTGATCGCGATTGCTAGCGGTGAATTTGACGTCGCCGCCGATGGCATCACCTTCACCTCCGAACGCGATGAATCGGTTGATTTCTCGCAGCTCTATCAGGCGTATGATGAAACGCTGCTAGTGCGCGAGTCTGAAGATCGCTTCGACACCGTTGAAGGGCTGCTAGCACTGCCCGATTTCAAGGTTGGCACTCAGATCGGCACCACCAATGAAATCACCGCTCACAACGTTTTTGGCATAGACAATACCCGCAGCTTCGACACTTTCGGGGCAGCGATTGAGGCTATGCTGAACGATGACGTAGATGCGGTAGTGGTGGATCGCCCTGCTGCTGAAGGCTATATCGAAGCTCAAGGCGGCATGCGCACTCTTGAAGAATCCCTCAGCGGGCAGCAAGGGCTTGCCTTTGCCTTCCCTCCCGGAAGCACCCTGATCGCGCCGATCAATGCCGCCATGGATGCCCTCGTCGCCAGCGGTCGTTGGGATCAGATTTATACCCGCTGGTTTGTGACTCCCGAACTTCCCGATCTTGAGGGGCAGGAGATCACAATCGCCGTCGAAAACGCCTACCCACCCTACAACTACATTGATGACCAGGGCGCTGCCGTGGGCTGGGACTACGACACCTTCAATGCAATTTGCGCGTTGATTAACTGCACCCCCATATTTGAAGTCACCTCATGGGATGGCATGTTGATCGCGATTGCCAGCGGCGAATTTGATGTCGCTGCCGATGGTATCACCTATACCGCCGAGCGCGATGAATCCGTTGATTTTAGTCAGCTTTACCAGAGCTATGATGAAACGTTGCTGGTGCGTGATGCTGAGGATCGTTTCACCACTGTTGATGAGCTGCTGGCGCTGCCCGATTTCATGGTTGGCACTCAGATCGGCACCACTAATGAAATCACCGCTCATGCTGTTTTCGGTGCCGACCGTACACGTAGCTTTGACACCTTCGGCGCAGCGATTGAAGCCCTGCTGAATGATGACGTGGATGCGGTAGTGGTGGATCGCCCTGCTGCTGAGGGCTACATTGAGGCACAAGGTGGGATGCGGACAATTGAAGAATCGCTCAGCGGCGTACAAGGGCTTGCCTTCGCCTTCCCTCCCGGAAGCACCCTGATCGCGTCGGTTAATGCGGCGATGGATCGCATGATAGCCGACGGCACGTGGAATGATATTTACCGCGCCTGGTTCGAATAAAACTGGTATTTCAAAGGCGGGGTGCAGTTTAAAGCACCCCGCTTCTCATTTTTTGGATATTTCCCGATATGACGAATTCCGCAATTTCAATGCAGACTGATCCCCCGGAAAAGCGCCGTGAACTCATTGATGTTCGTGGCTTTGCAAGGCGATTAGTCCGCCGCCAGAGCTGGTTAATCGCGTTCCTCATTATCAATATCCTCATCGCCACCAGTATTGCCAACAATGTTATCCTTTCAGAGGCATGGGGTTACATCGCACCCGGCATTCGCATTTCGCTGGAGATCACTTTTATTTCTTTCATCATCTCAGTGATCGTGGGCGTCATTGTCGCCCTGATGCGCGTTTCCAAGAATGCATTTATTTACAACATTTCCACTTTTTACGTTGAATTATTTCGTGGTCTACCGCTGCTGGTCATCATCTTAGTATTCAATTTTGTGCTCGTTCCTGAAATCGTAGGCATTATTGCCGGAACACCAGATACAACGGATGCTTCAGGCAACATGGTTCCGGGCCGCCCTACGATTACTTTTCTCGACGACACGATCCAGAGATTGCTTGGTGTTAACCCGGAAGTCATTGGAACGACAACATTACGCTCGCGCGATATTGATGAAAAATGGCGCATTATTCTAGCCTTCGCCGTGACGTATGGCGCTTTCATGTCTGAAGTATTCCGCGCCGGTATTGAGAGCATCGGGCGTGGTCAAATGGAGGCCGCGCGCTCACTTGGCATGAATTACTTTCAGGCAATGCGCTATATCATCTTGCCACAAGCAGTGCGCAATATCTTGCCCGCACTAGGGAACAACTTCATCTTACTGCTCAAAGATACGTCACTGGCTTCGGCGGTTGCCGTTCCCGAAGTCACCTATCTAACCCGGCAGTATTCCAGCAATCGCTTTCGCTACCCTGAAGGCCTGCTGGTGCTGGCGTTCATCTATGCGAATTTAACTGTTTTTCTGGCATTGGGCGTGAATGCGCTGGAGCATTATCTTCAGGCAGATCGCCGCGAAGGATAAAAGTTTTATGTCTTCTGAACCATCCCCGGAACCTATTATTCACATCCGGAACGCGACCAAACATTTCGGGCGCGTGCATGCCTTAAACAATGTTGATCTGGATATTTTCCCCGGCGAAGTGGTCGTGATTATCGGCCCGAGCGGTTCCGGGAAAAGCACCCTGCTGCGCTGCATCAACAAATTGGAAACAATTGACAGCGGCGAGATTTTTGTGGATGGAATCCCTCTTAATCATAAGCGCACTAATATCAATGAAGTCCGCGAAGAAGTGGGCATGGTTTTCCAGCAGTTCAATCTATTCCCCAACCTGACCGTTCTTGGAAATGTGATGCTCGCACAGCGCATCGTCCGCAATCGCGATAAGAACGAGGCAGAGAATATTGCCAAGCAGTTACTTCAAAAAGTGGGGATTCCGGAAAAAGCCAACACTTACCCATCCAAGCTTTCGGGCGGGCAGCAGCAGCGCGTTGCCATTGCCCGCGCGCTGGCAATGAATCCGAAGATTATGCTGTTTGATGAGCCAACATCAGCGCTTGATCCGGAGATGATCAAAGAAGTGCTGGATGTGATGCTTGATCTGGCACGCGAAGGCATGACTATGGTCGTCGTGACACATGAAATGGGCTTTGCCCGCGCGGCGGCAAACCGTGTAGTGTTCATGGATCACGGGGAAAAGGTCGTTGAAACCACTCCCCACGACCTTTTCGAAAATCCAGATCACGAACGTCTGAAACAATTCTTAGGGAAGATTCTGGCGCACTAACCCTCGCTAGCCGGTGCTTCCCCGATCTGCCCCCAATATACGCTGGGGTTGAACATGGTATGCACGAACAGCCGCATATCGGGGGTAACAGTCAACCCTGCCAGCGGCGTCGCCAGTTCGGTATACACCACAATCTCAACTTGCTCGTTGGTGCAGCCGCCATTTTCGCGGCACGCTACGGGGTCAATCCGCCCGATAACGCCGCGCGTCCCTAAGGCATAAGCAAAATAAAGATTGCCATCGGCAGCCAGCTGCAAGCCAGTCGTGTTTTGTATGCCTGATAGCAGCGGCCCGGTTGTAGGCTCAGCGGCGCTCAGGTCAAACCATTCTATGGAGCGGCGGGTGCTGCCATTATTACCAACATAGAGAAGATCGCCATCCAATGCGAGACCTGTAGGCCCCGCCAGATCGTCAATTAAGACCTCTACCTCGCCATCCCGGGTGACCCTATCAACACTGCCACCGAGTAAATTGCTGACAAGAAATTGATCTTCATCGTATGGAATCAACGCCCACGGACCTTCAAATTCATCAGCAACGGTCGCAACCCCATCACGGCTCACGCGCTTAATGCTATTTTCGCCGTAGTCCGGCACCCAGAGTACCAGTTGATTATTAATTTCCTCGGCAATCATCGAATGAGCATTCGTCACGCCGAAGATATAGGCTCTGGTTTGCCCGGTTCTGCTGTTGGTTTCATAGACTGTGCCATCTCCGGTACAGGAGATGTACAGATAATCGTTGAAGTAAGTGATGCCATTAGGCCGCTGCACATTGCCAGTTATAGATTGTAAATCGGCCTGTGTTAGCGGCGTAAACGGCTCATCGCTGTCTGTTTGTGATAGTTCAGCTATCGCTTCAGAAGTTTCGCTTTGAGCTTGTGTTGAGGTTGGCCCCGGCGTTGCTGATTTTACCGGCGCGGGCGTTGGCGTTGTAACCTGATCTTGCGATTGAACGGCGACGATGGTCGCTGCCATAATGCTGATGAGGAGGACAAAAAGCCCAATACTGGCTCGTAAGTTTCGCATAATACCTATTCATACACCCGGAATTCGAATGAAAAATCGCGTTCCAATGCCAATTTCGCTTTCAAGTGTAATTTTGCCCTGATGGTTGGCCACAACTGCTTTAACTAGACTTAACCCTAAGCCAGAGCCGCTGACATGCTCAACGCCACGTTGTTTGCCACGATAGAAGCGGTCGAAAATGCGTTCGTGCAGTTCGGGGGCAATCCCTACGCCAGTATCAGTTACACTAAAAACGACTTCGTCATTATCGCGCTCGGCAGCAACGCTTACCTTGCCGCCCGTTGGTGTAAACTTTATCGCATTTTCAATCAAATTAACAATTGCCCGCTCAAGCTGCTGCACGTCACAGGAAATCAGAGGCAAGTCGTCAGCCGCTAAATAATCTATTGTGACATTCTGTTCGTGTGCAAACTCACGCATCTCATAAACTGCACTGCTGATAATGCGCGCGGGCGGACATAGTTCCAGAGCCAGTACGCCATCGCGTAACCGTTCAAGGTCAAGGATGCCACGAATAATCCGATTCATACGCTGAAGCTGGCGGTCTATGGTATCAATGGACTGGCGCACATCATCGCTGCCCGTCTCATAAATATCTTCGTGCAGCAGGTCAACATTAGCCATTGCCGCCTGAAGGGGATTCTTCAGATCGTGGCTGGTCATGCGCACCATTTCGCTTTTGAGACGATCCAGTTCTTTCAACTGCGTAATATCATTCAGCACCGCAACCCAGCCCTGCATTTTGGGACGCCCCAGCCCGGCAACATGACACAAGTAGACTCTACTGCCCAATATGGCTTCATAAGTAAATGAACGCCGCTTACGAATTTCGCGGAAGGCTTTGCGTAAATTATCAGGAAATGCTGACGCCGGGAGCAAATCTACAATTGCAGTTCCAGAATCCGTCTTCGACATACCCACCAGCGACGCTGCCGCAGGGTTGGCAAAGATCAGTTTGAACTCACGGTCAATTGCAATAACCGGGCTGTCGGTACTCACCAGAACCGTCTCCAGTTGATTACGGCTCTGCTCAATTTGCATATTTAGTTCTGTCTGCCCTGCAAATAAGCGGCTCTGGGTAATCGCAACCGCAGCCTGCGCTGCCAGCAGTTGCAGCAAGTTTGCATCTTCAGTATCGAATAAACGGTCATGGCGGGACGCCACAACCATTAATGCGCCGATTGGGTCGCCCCCGGCGACTAATGGCGCGCAAATTACGGCGCCAAAAAATTCACTGGCGTATGCAAATTCGTGGCTGCCTTTCCACTCGCGCGCATAATCATCAAGCTGAATCAACTTGCCGGTTTGCACCACAGTTCCGGCAACGCCCTCGCCTATCGGCAGCCGCGTACCCAGCCGGTCGTTGATTAACTCGTAGGTAGTCTTGAGCGAAAGACCATCATCTTCAAGCAAGAAGATCGCCGCGCCCTCTGCCCCAATAAGTTCGGCAGATTGGCGTACAAGCAGCTCCAAAATTGAATCTACGGCGTTTTGACTGGCAATTGAGGCAATTACATTGCGAACGGCTTCCACCTGAGACTTGCGTTCGGCCAGTGGTCGGAAAATCTCTTGCTGAAATATACCCGCGCTAATGATCAGTGTTGCGACTGCGCCAACCACTGTAGAAATCAAAAATGTATCTAGCTCAGGATTCAAGAATCCGATGCTTTGCCCGCCGATAAATAGTACTAGTCCAAATTTCAGAACGCGCAGTCGTATCTTCCGCTGGTAGCGCCAGAGCAGGTATAGTGCCGCGCCATCAAATAACAGGTAAAAAAGCAGTAGTGGTGTGCGCGATTGCAAAGACAGAGAGCCGTCCACGTCAATTATGAAAGGATCTGGCGCGCCCGCTGCAAAGATAACCACACGATATGAAAAGAGGATGATCAGTGCCGCTAACAACAAAATACGGAATTGGCGCGAATACATTTTCACCAGCGAAGCCGTTAACGCATAGAGCGCGATGCTTGAGCCGGTAAAGCCAAATTCCAGCATGATGAGGGGCAAACGGACGCTAGCGCCAGCACCCCGAACAAGAAATAATGTCTGTGCTAGAAATGATCCAAGATTCCACAACAGCACGAGGAATAAAAAGACGGCAAAGAACTGTGTAACCTCTTTGCGGGCATCATACCATAGCAGAATAATGAGGAAGCTGAGGGCAAACGCGAGCGTTAGCCCATTGACAAGTAGAGTTAAGCCGCTGGTCACCTGCATTTCAAGCTATATCAGGCTCTGGGTGCCGTGTGTCTGTTTTTCAAAGCGATAGCCAATCCTGTGTTCCGTCAAAATGTACAACGGGTTGGCTGGATCACGCTCAATTTTCCTTCGCAACTGGCTAATATATACGCGCGGGTAGTACACATCGTCTATATATTCACGCCCCCACACGTTTTCCAGCAGATCTCGCTGGTTCACAACGCGGC
Source organism: Anaerolineae bacterium (assembly GCA_014879665.1). GTDB lineage: Bacteria > Chloroflexota > Anaerolineae > Aggregatilineales > Phototrophicaceae > Flexifilum. Next base: position 10,515 of record JACSRP010000070.1, read on the forward strand.
CTGAGTTTTCCAGCAGCACGGCCAGCAGCTTAAACTCTGTCGGGGTAAGATGCACCTTTTTTCCATTTACATGCACATGGCGACGGTGCAGATCAACGCTCAAATATCCGTCATCGTAACGTTGTTCAGTCTCAATATTTGCCATTGAAGACCGTCGCAGCAGCGCTTGTACACGCGCCACAAATTCGTTCAACCGCACCGGTTTAGTCAAATACTCATCTGCGCCAGCGTTTAGCCCATCTATGATGTCGTCTTCGGTGATGGCATTTGCCGAAAGCATCAAGATCGGCGTATCCGCAATTTCCCGAATACGCCGGCAAACCGTTAGGCCATCCATCCCCTCAGGCATAATAATGTCAAGAATTACGAGATCAGGTCGTTCGACGTGAAAACTACGTAATCCTTCTAACCCATCCTTGCACAACACCACATCAAACCCGTCGCGCAGCAGTTTCCGGCCTAGCGCCTCGCGTATAGCAGCTTCATCGTCAACGATCATCACTTTCATAAACGTCTCTGCGTTTTCTGGCGAAATCGCCGTCTCCCATACGATCAGCTCACCTTAGCGTAACATATGATTGGCATGTAAAAAATAGGGCATAATAGGGCAACTAGCGACTTGCGCCGCGGAGTTCAATTTGTGAAGCAGAATTACGGGTTATTTCATCCGCAGAGACGGCATTTCATTCGCGTCATCTTTATCAGTATTCTATTACTGTTGGCAGCAGCCTGCGAAAGTCGTGATGAACGCCCATCAATGATCGTCACCTTGGTGGTAGATGGGCAGCAGAGGGCGGTTGCTGAAGACTTACCGCTCACTGTTGGCGAAATTCTAAGTCAGGAAGAAGTCATTTTAGGCCCGCTGGATGAGGTTAATCCCCCGGCCTTTAGCCAGATCGCCGATGGTATGCGTATCACCGTAGCGCGTGTAACAGAAGAATCAACCTGCGAAGAGATGGAAGTTCCGTATCCCAGCCGGACTATCCCTAATGAAGCATTAGCCCCCGGCGAAACCCGCCTGGCGCAGCCGGGGCGCAGTGGCACCGAGCAGGTTTGCTATCGCATCACCATTCGTGATGGCGTTCGCGGCAATCCAGTGCCAATCAGCCGCGTACCAATGTCTGAACCACAGGAAGAAATCATCTACGTTGGGCCATCAGGCGAGCTTGATCCGGTATCTATTACTGGCACGCTGGCTTATATCAGCAGCGGCAACGTTTGGGCAATGCGTAATGCCAGCACATCAAAGCGGGCGCTCACCAATACCAATGATGTTGATGGGCGCGTTTTGGGTCTTTCTGAAGGCGGGCGTAGCCTGATCTTCACCCGCCAGAGTGACCGCGCTGACACCAATATTTTCAACCAGCTCTGGCTGCTTCCAGATACAACGCTAACCATTGATCCTGTTCCCCTAATGCCCGAAAACGTGCTTTCCGCCGACTGGGTGCCGGGGCTTGAGAATACGATTAGCTATTCCACCGGGGAAGTGACCGATGTTGCGCCCGGTTGGCGTGCCAATAATGACCTATTCCTCATGTCTATTGACCTTCAAACTGGAACGCCTCAACAGGTTCAACCATTGGTACCAGCTTCATCATTTGGCCTCTACAATTGGTGGGGTACCAATTTTGAATGGTCGCCAGATGGTACTGAACTCGCATGGGTACGCGCTGATTCAATGGGATTGGTAGACCTGAACACCGGAGAATTTCAAACCCTACTCAGCTATCCAGTATTTGAAACCCGGCAGTCATGGTCATGGCGCGCAAGCGTCTCTTTCTCTCCGGATCAAAGCCTAATCCTGACGACGGTTCATGGCGCGCCTATAGGTAATGAGCCGCCTCAAACTAGCCCCGCATTCCATGTCGCTGTGACAGCTACATCCGGCATTTTCAACGCGAATGTAGCCGAAAACACCGGAATCTGGTCCACGCCACAGTTTTCGCCCCCTGTCATCAATCCGCAAACAGGGCAGCAAACGGGCCGCATGGCCTACCTGCGCGCGCGTGATCTCTCTAACAGCATCAATCAGGGCGCAGAATATGATCTGGTCGTTGCAGATCGTGATGGCAGCAATGCGCGGGTCATTTTCCCCGCCGCCGGGCAGCCCGCTTTGAACAGTAATGCTTCCATTACATGGAGTCCTGATGGAACACAGGTCGCCTTCATCTATCAAGGCAATCTGTGGTTGGTAGATGTCGCCTCAAGCACATCCCACCAGCTCACGTTAGATGGAAATGCCTCACAGCCGATCTGGACGCGATGAAACGCGCGCTGATCATATTCTGTATTGCGCTGGCGGCGCTGTCAGGGAGCCTTGTCGCCTTAGCATCATCCATGCAAACACGCAGCGAGATGCTGCGCGGCTATCGTGATGCATCCCAAACTGCCAACCTCCCTTTCTGGATTCCCCGGTTTGGCGTGAATGCTGAACTCACCCAATATTCATCAGAGGCGCTTGAAGACAATCTCAATTTGATGCGCGCTGCAAATATCACATGGGTGCGGCAGATGGCGCGCTGGGATGAAATTGAGCCTATCCCCGGAGAATTTCACTGGGAACAGTGGGATTCTATTGTCGCGGCTTTTTCAGAGGATGCTGCGCTGGAATTGCTACCGGTTCTGGTCACCAGTCCCGCGTGGGCGCGACCGGGCAGTGAAAGCGATTCTGCGCCGCCAAATGATCCGGCAGATTTTGCAGCCTTCGCGCAAGCATTTGCGGTGCGCTATGGTCATGTCATTGATGTCTATCAAATATGGGATGAACCAAACTTATCCGCTGCGTGGGGCGGTGAACCGCGCCCGGCCGATTATCTCGCATTACTTTCACCTGCTTATACGGCCATTCACGGTGTAGATACGGGCGCAACCGTGATCGCGGCGGCGCTTGCCCCGACCGCCGAGCACGGCCCAAATAATATGAGCGACTGGCAGTATCTGGATAATCTGCTGACTTTAGGGGGCGCGCAATATATGGATGCCGCCGCCGGAAAGCCTTATGGATTCGATTCTTCGCCAGAAGACCGCATCGTTAGCGAAAACAACCTGAATTTTTCGCGCATTATTGGTTTGCGTGAAGTTTTAGAAGCACACGATGCTGGTCAAATGCCGCTTTGGGGAAGCAGTTGGGGATGGAATACATTACCCGAAAACTGGCAGGGAGCGCCTTCTATTTGGGGGCAAGTTAGCCCGGATCAACAAGTAAGCTATACACTATCAGCGATTGCTCGCGCAGAACGTGAATGGCCGTGGCTTAGCAGCATGGTTTTATTTCACTGGAAGCCAGATGCAGCGCCAGATGATCCTGTCCATGGATTTGCGCTGATCGACTCCGCCGGTCAGCCAACTGCGCTCTATACCGCGCTCGCACAGCGCCCGCCACAAACAAGCGCAGAGAACAGCCTATACTTCGCCGCCAATCCCTTTGCCCGTTACAGCGGTGTATGGACATTTGGCCCATTAGGCGCAGATATTGGCTGGGTACAAGATAGCCAGTTTGACTTCACCTTCAGCGGTCAGGATGTCTCATTATTGGTGCGCGAGGATGATTATGTAGCGCTGCTTTATGCCACCTTGGATGGGCAGCCAACCAACGCCCTACCCCATGATGCTGCTGGAAACAGCTATCTGCTGCTGACAAGCGACACCTTGACGCCAACAACGGAACTAGTGAATATCAGTCACGGCCTCAGCAGCAGCCTGCACACGCTGCATATTACGGCGGATCGCGGATGGGATCGCTGGTCAATCGCCGGCTATGGCGTCAGCTCGGGCAGCCTTGCCTTACCTTATGATCGTCAGATCGGCATTGCTATCTTCGCCTCTGCCCTTGCCCTGATCAGTACCCTAATTGCCGCTTTCGCCGTAGATTGGTCACGTATATTTTTATGGATGGGCGGAATTTGGCGTGGTTTGGGAGAAATTGCCCGATTCGCAGTTGCAGTCGTTACCTCAATTGCCCTGATGCTCGGCATGCTTATGACGTGGGGGGGCGGCACACCGGAAATTCTGCGCCGCGAGCCGGTACAAATTGGCCTCGCACTGCTCACTGCCGGAATCCTCTATATATCGCCATGGTTCATCCTCGCGCTGCTGGCCGCCTTAGCATTATTCTGGATCATCTATCAGCGCATCCAAATTGGTCTGATCTTAACCATTATCTTCGCGCCGCTGTTTCTCTTTCCCGTAGAGCTTAAAAACTTTCCGGCGGGCGAACTAATCCTCTTGATTACGGCGGCTGCCGGGGCGCTGCGGGGAGCCGCTGCCATTGGCCGCAACAGGCAGTCTTTTAACAGTGCCTTTGCGGACACACGCCCCTTATATGCGCGCCTGCATTTGCTGGATTGGGGCGTACTCGCCTATATAACATTCGGCGTATTAGCTGTCAGTTGGTCTGGATATCGGGGCGAAGCCCTGACCGATCTTCGCGTGATGTATCTCGAACCAGCAGTGTTCTATGTCATCCTACGGGCGGTTTCGCGCAGCTCTAAAGACCTGTTGCAATTAGCAGACGCGCTTTTGTTTGCGGGGCTTCTCGTCTCAGTCATCGGCCTTGTTCAGTTCGGATTGGGAGAAGGGATCATTACTGCGGAAGGCGGCGCAAGGCGGCTTGCCAGCGTTTACGGATCGCCTAATAACGTCGCTCTACTGCTGGAACGCTGCCTGCCCTTTGCATTTGCGTTTTTCTTAGCGCCAATTGACCGTAACCGTCGTGTGGCGGCGCTGATCGTTTTTCTCATCATGCTCGGAACACTGCTCTTTACCCAGAGCGCTGGCGCGTTATTCATCGGAATCCCCTTGTCATTGGCGCTCGTATTACTGCTTATGCTGCGAAAGCGCGCCCTGATCCCCTTAGGCGTTCTGGTTGCAGCCGGTACCATGCTGTTCGCTATACTCTCAAATACAGATCGTTTTTCGCGATTGCTCACCGGAGAAGGCACCAGTTTTTTCCGCATCCGGCTGTGGGAAAGCGCCATTCAAATGCTGAAGGATCACCCGTTAACTGGCATCGGGTTGGATCAGTTCCTTTACCTATATCGCGGGCAGTATATCCAACCTGATGTCTGGCAAGAACCCAATCTCTCTCACCCGCATAACTGGTTTCTTGATGTGTGGCTGCGAAATGGCATCGGCGGCATTCTAGTCATGTTATACATGCTGGCTGTTTTCTTTATATCCACCTTTAAGGCCTACCTGCTTTATTTTAAGCAGGCAGTGTTACTAACGGCGCTAACCATCGGCACGATGGGAAGTATGGCTGGCCTGCTCACGCATGGGTTGGTGGATAACAGCATTTTTGTTAACGATCTAGCGATCATCTTTATGCTGCTGATCGGGTTTGCTGTCCAGCTTTCAGTCTTATCACTGAATGAAACACCACCAGACGGCGGCACAGCGGAACTTATGGGATAGCGCTAAAAAAAATCGGTGTGTTACACTAATTTCTGATCAGACCCTACCCTCTCGGAGTGATCGTGCGCGTACTTATCACCGGCGCTGCCGGATTCATCGGCTCTCATCTCAGTGACCGCTTTCTTGCTGAAGGTCATGCCGTTGTTGGCATGGACAATTTCGTTACCGGAAACGCCCGTAACATTGCACATCTCATCGGCAATCCTAATTTCAATTTCATCCGTCACGATGTCACCAATTACATTTACGTCGCCGGGGAAATTGATGCAGTACTCCATTTTGCATCTCCCGCCAGCCCGATTGACTATCTAAAACTACCCATTCAAACACTCAAGGTTGGCTCTCTGGGAACGCATAATGCGCTGGGGCTGGCCATGGCGAAAAAGGCTAGATTCCTATTGGCCTCCACTTCTGAAGTCTATGGCGATCCGTTGCAGCACCCGCAGCGAGAAGATTATGCTGGCAATGTCGATTCCATCGGCCCGCGCGGCGTTTATGATGAAGCCAAGCGTTTTGCTGAAGCCATCACCATGGCCTATCACCGCGCTCACGGTCTGAACACGCATATCGTTCGCATCTTCAACACTTATGGCCCGCGCATGCGCCTCGATGATGGGCGGGTTGTGCCCAATTTCATCGGGCAGGCGATTCGAGATGAACCGCTCACCGTATATGGTAACGGCCAGCAAACGCGCAGTTTTCAGTACGTGACTGACTTGATCGAAGGGGTTTACCGTTTACTAGCCACTGACTTCCATGATCCCGTGAATATCGGCACACAGGATGAACTGTCCATGACCGATTTCGCAAAATTGATCAATGAAATTACCGGCAACAGCGCGGGCATCGTGTTCAAACAGGCCAATCGCATACAAGGCGATCCACAAACCCGCCGCCCGGATACCACCCGCGCGCAAACCATTCTTGGCTGGCAGCCCGTTATGCCACTGCGTGAAGGGCTGGAACGAACAATAGCGTATTTCCGCGAGGTTCTGTGAGTCTAAGCATTCGCACACTGAACCCGGAGCGACTCTCCTATGGAGTGTTCTGGGTTCTTGCGGCGCTTGCTGCCGGCCTCGCCGCCGGAGTATTAGCCCCCGAGTTTTTTGCTATCCTATGCGTCGTCATGGCCGTCGGTCTATGCGCGCTCGCCTCACCTCTAGCGGTGGTTGCACTGATGCTAGTTATCGCACCGCTGCGTACGCTGATTGCCACTGAGTCAGCCATTCAACTGCCGCTCGATATTGGCCAGCTTACATTTATTCTCGCTGTTGGCGCATGGATGGCATGGCGTATGCTTCGCCTGCGCACCTTTCGCGAAAGCCTGCGTGCTTCTCCAGTCTTTTTGGCAATCCTACTTTTCTTCATCCCTGCCTCGCTTAGCCTATTCGCTGCTTTGATGCCGTCCGCATGGATAAATGAATGGCTAAAATGGGTTCAGGCGCTAATACTGGTTGCGCTTTGCCTCGATTTCATCCGCCAACGAGAGTGGGCATGGCTCACATTTGCTCTGATTGCCGCAGGAATCCCGAATGCGATTATCGGCATCTATCAATACTTCGGAGGTAGTGGCGCGCTGCACCTGATAATTGAAGGCAACCGTTTTCGGGCATTTGGCACCTTTGGACAGCCCAACCCGTTTGGCGGCTTTATGGGGTTACTTGCTCCGCTAGCATTTGGCGCGGCATTTGGCGCGGCATTATCGGCCTGGTCATCATGGCGAAAAACCCGGCAAACACCCATCCAACAGCTTTCTGTCGCTTTCTTTTATCTAGCCTGCGGAATATTATTTGCGGTTTGCGTCATTCTTTCGTGGAGCCGCGGCGCGTGGCTTGGCTTATTCGCTGGCCTTCTGGCCGTCGCAGTATCAATTCCCCGTCGCTGGACTCATAGCTTTCTACTGCTTCTGGTTCTGCTTGTGTTAGGGATGCTGCTCTGGTCATTCAATCTGCTGCCAGCCTCAATTGTCAGCAGGCTCAGCAGCACCTTTGAAGACACATTCTCAATGACCGATGTTCGCGGCGTTGATATTGATCCGCAAAATTATGCGGTCGTTGAGCGCCTCGCGCATTGGCAAGCCGCGCTGGAAATGACGCGCGCAAATCCGTTCTTTGGGGTTGGTTTCGGTAATTATGAAGCCGCGTATGCTGATTTCCGTCTCGTGAATTGGAAGTTTTCGTTGGGCCATGCCCATAATTTCTACTTGAATGTTCTTGCCGAGACTGGCATGATCGGGTTGTTCGGATACAGCCTGATGTGGCTTATCCTATTTTATTTGGCGTGGCGCGCCCGCGCGCATCCTGATTTGCAGGCGAGGGGGATTGCAGTTGGCTTGCTTGGAGCCTGGGTCTATCTCTCCACCCATAGTTTGACAGATAATCTCTACGTCAATAATTTGTTTCTTCATTTTGGTATTATGCTGGGGCTTGTCGCAGTCCTCTATCGTCAAATGAACAGCGGCACTAAGGTTTCCAGATTTCAATGACTCAATCTGACAGCATCAAGGTTCGTCGAATTGCCATGCGTAACCCGCTTGATGTTCCTATAGAGGCAATCTCCCGACGTTTTGGGGAGCGCTCGAAAGAAGTCGAACGTTTTCTCAAGTTTGCCTTCGTGGGCGCGCTTGGCGCCGTCATTGATGCGGGCACGCTGTTCGCTTTACAGGCAACGCTGCTTCCTCCGGTTGACCCGAACAAAAGCCTCAAAGTAGTCATCGCCAGCACCATTGCCTTCGTCGCCGCAGTCTGTAGTAATTTCATCTGGAATCGCTATTGGACATATCCAGACTCGCGATCCCGTCCCATCCGGCGTCAGCTTACGCAATTTGCATTCATCAGTTTTGTCGGTTGGTTTGGCCGCACCATCTGGATCAGCGCGTCTTATATTTGGCTTGGTGCGCTGCTTTCTGACCTCCTGCTTCCTGAAATTCAGCTGTTACGTCCCGGATACGTGCCATCAGAGTCTGCGGAAGCAAAGATCGGCTCAATGGCCGCGTGGTTTGTTGGCGTCATCATCGTACTGCTGTGGAACTTCTTTGCCAACCGATATTGGACGTATAACGACGTTGATTAACGTCGTATTCTCCCGGTGACCCATGCCCACCATCGCCATTGATTACACCCCTGCATATGAACAAGGCGGCGGTATTGGTCGCTATGTACGGGAACTGATCGCGGCTTTAGGCAATATTGACGCGCCTGATAATCACTACCGTCTCTTTGTCGCGGGTGCCGGGCGAAAACCTTTTCCGAAAATACCCGGCACCCAATTTGAATGGAAGCCAACCGCACTTACCCCCGCATGGTTAGCGCGACTGTGGGGGCGCGCGCGCCTTCCCTTTCCGGTTGAGTTCTTTACCGGAGATGTTGACCTCTATCACGCAACCGACTTTGTGCTGCCCCCAACGCGCAAAAAGACCCGTACAGTACTCACAGTACATGATCTTTCCTTCCTGCGCGTGCCTGAAACCGCCAGTCCCGGCTTACGCCGGTATCTTGAAGATGTGGTGCCGCGCTCAGTGCAGCGTGCTAATTATGTACTTGCCGATTCAGAAGCCACCAAACACGACTTAATCCGTTATTATCAAACCGCCGCAGAAAAAATTGAAGTTCTCTACAGCGGGGTAGACAGCCGCTTTCGCCCCATCACCGATACATTAGAAATCAACCGTGTTCGCCAGCAGTATAATATTCTTGATCGCCCCTATATCCTCTCCGTAGGTACGGTTCAGCCCCGCAAAAACTATCCGACACTGATCGAAGCCGTTTCACGCCTCAACCATTCTGAAATCTGCGTCGTCATTGTCGGTGGCAAAGGCTGGCTGGATGATCCAATCTTTGAGGCAATTCACAAGCTGCGTATGCAAGATCGCGTCATTTTTGCTGGTTTCGTCGCTGATGATGACTTACCCGCCCTCTATAGTGGAAGTCTATGCATGGCGCTCCCCTCCCTTTATGAGGGATTCGGCCTTCCCGTACTGGAAGCGATGGCCTGCGGTGTACCAGTCATCACCTCGAACCTGTCGTCACTCCCCGAAGTCGCCGGGGAGGCTGGAATTCTCGTGACGCCGACCAGCCTCGATGAAATTACGAACGCATTGGAACGGATCATTACTGATACGGCTTTGCGCGAAACCATGATTACTAGAGGGCTGCATCAAGCGCAAAAATTCAGTTGGGAAACCGGCGCACAACAGTTACTGCGTGTATATACAAGGCTGCTGTCTTAATTAACCTGAGTTTCGGATAGCTAAGGAACTAAAGCAAGGGCTTGAGCTTCACAGGTAGACCAGTTGATC
>JACSRP010000206.1 GCA_014879665.1 Anaerolineae bacterium
ATACCCGCACACCAGCACTTCGCTCACTTTGCCCCGCGCCCCGGCTTTGGAATTGATCGCGCGTGCGGCATATACCGTGTGAACGTTGAAATCAGCATAAAGCTGGCGGATGAAAGGCGTATCTGAATTGGAAAGCATGGCGTACACCCCGCGCCGCGTCAGTTCAGCGAACGCATCGCGCAGTTCAATCTGATCCTGCTGGCTGAATCCATAGCGGCTGTAGGCAGTGAAATTGGCAGTGGCCGAAACCGGATCATACGGCGGATCAAAATACACGAAATCGCCCGGCTGCGCGGCCTCCAGCACCGTCGAAAAATGCCGCTGTTCAATCTGCGCGCGCTTCAAAACGGCGGAGGCCCCCCGTAAATTCGGCTCGTCGCAAATATTTGGATTCTTGTAGCGCCCGAACGGCACGTTAAATTGCCCGGATTTATTCTCGCGGTATAGCCCGTTATAGCAGGTCTTATTCAAATACAGCACCCGTGCCGCCCGTTCCGGCAGCGCCAGATGCTTCGGGTCAAGCGCCCGAATCTTGTAGTAATGATCGCTCTCATATTCATGCTCATGCAGCAGCGTGATCACCTCATCTACGCAGTCACGCAGCGCCTGATAAACGTCAATCAACGCCTGATTTAGATCAGAGAGGTAAAAATTGCGCGGCGTTTCTTGCGTGCCAAGATTGAAAAATAACGCGCCGCCGCCAATAAACGGCTCATGGTAGGCATGAAAAGACGCGGGCAGGCGCGGCAGTATTTCCGGCAGAAGTCGGCTTTTCCCGCCCACCCACTTTAGAACCGGACGCACCTTCACAGCCGTGAGATCAAGTTCGACGGGTATTGCCGTCACGCCGCTTTCCTATCGTGCTTCCTCTCAAACTGCGCAGTATAGCACGAATGTTCACACAAGACGCGCCAGAATTTCGCGCGGCCTCATCCCGCCCAGATTCGGCAGTCGTATTGTCGCGCCTTCGCCCACCGCATCGCCCAGCCCAACCGTGTAAAAGCCGCCGCGCTTGGCTGCCTGAATCCCCGCCGCCGCATCCTCAAACACCACGCCCTGCGCGGGATTGATGCCCAGTCGCCCGGCCACCCAGACGAACAAATCTGGCGACGGCTTCCCGTGAACCACGCTGTAGCCGTCGCCCACCGCATCAAACAGGCTCAAGATATTCAGCTTTTCCAGCGCCGGGCGCGCGTTCTTGCTGGCCGACCCGACCCCCAGTTTTAAGCCATCGGCTTTTGCCGCCGCCAGAAAATCGCCCACACCCGGCAGCAGATCATCCGGCGATATCTTGCTCAAAAGCGCCACGTAATAGTCATTCTTGCGCACCATCCACGCCTGCGCGGTGGCTTCGTCAATTTCGCGGCCTTTGAGCAGCACGTTTAAGCTGTCCCGCCGCGCCAGCCCCCGCATCGCGTCATTTTCTTCGCGGCTGAAGGGGATGCCTTCCGCATCAGCCAGCCGCTGCCACGCCTGATAATGATATTCGGCGGTATCCGTCAGCACGCCGTCAAGATCGAAGATAAACGCTTTGATTTCGACCATAAAATTATTCCTGTCGCTGAATACCCCTATTCTTCCATCAAATAGGTTAAATTCCAACCTAGCCATCAAGGCGATCCCTATTACAATAAGCCTCCAATTGTTCCGCACCCATATTCTGGAATCTTATGGCCACAACCCTCATTTCCCCCTACGGCGGCGCGCTGATAGAACTTTTAGTCGCACCGGAAGAACGCGAATCGCTCAAAGCCTACGCCAGCACCTTGCCCTCGCTGCAAATTTCGCCGCGTGCGGTCTGCGATCTCGAACTGCTGGCCACTGGTGGATTTTCGCCTTTAGATCGCTTCATGAATCGGGCTGATTTTGAAAGCGTGGCGCATACCCTGCGGCTGGCAAACGGGACGCTGTTCCCAATGCCGATCACGCTGCCCGCTTCGCCTGACGATACTCTATCGCTGGATACAGATATCGCCCTGCGTGACTCCAAAAATAACCTGCTGGCAGTCATGACCCTTGAGGAAATTTACACGTGGGATCGTGATGATATCGCACAGCACGTTTTCGGCACGCTGGATACCAAGCATCCGCTGGTGGCTGAAATGGGACGCTGGGGATCGGTGAATTTATCCGGCAAGCTGCGCGTGCTTTCGCTGCCCACCTACTATGATTTTCGCGAACTCCGCCTAACCCCCGCACAGGTGCGCGAACGGCTGGCGAGCAGTTCTATATCCAATAACGTGGTCGCTTTCCAAACCCGCAACCCCCTGCATCGCGTTCACGAAGAGCTGACCAAGCGTGCCGCCGCCTCGGTGGACGGCATCCTGCTGCTGCATCCTTCAGTGGGTATGACCAAGCCCGGTGACGTAGATCACTACACCCGCGTGCGCACGTATAAGGCGCTGGTGCAGCATCATTACCAGCCGGATCGCGTGGTGCTGGCGCTGCTGCCGCTGGCAATGCGCATGGGCGGCCCCCGTGAAGCCCTCTGGCATGCCATCATCCGCCGCAATCATGGCGCTAATCATTTTGTGGTGGGCCGCGATCACGCTGGGCCGGGCAAAGATTCCACCGGCACACCCTTTTACGGGCCCTATGATGCGCAGCAGTTGGTTGAAAAACACTCGGACGAAATTGGCGTGAAGGTGCTGCCGTTCCACGAGCTGATCTTCCTGCCCGATGAAAACCGCTATGAACAGGCATCGCAAATTCCCGAAGGCACCCGCACGGCCAGCATCAGCGGCACCCAGGTGCGCGAAAATTACCTGAATAAAGGCCGTTTGCTGCCTTCATGGTTCACCCGCCCCGAAGTGGCCGAAATTCTCGGTGAGGCCTATCCCGCCCGGCATCAACAGGGTGTCTGCATCTGGCTGACCGGCTTAAGCGGCTCCGGCAAAAGCACGACTGCCGAAATTTTAGAACTGCTGCTGCTGGAACACGGCCGCCGCGCCACCATGCTCGATGGCGACGTAGTGCGCACCCATCTCTCCAAGGGACTGGGCTTCAGCAAGGAAGACCGCGATACCAACATCCGCCGCATCGGTTTCGTGGCTTCAGAAATCGTTTCGCATGGCGGTGTGGTCATCTGCGCGGCAGTCAGCCCCTATCAGGGCGTGCGCAATGAAGTGCGGCAGATGGTGGGCGACGATCAATTTGTGGAAGTGTTCGTGAATACGCCGCTGGAAGAATGCGAACGCCGGGATATCAAGGGCATGTATGCCAAAGCGCGGCGCGGCGAAATTACCGGCTTCACCGGCATTGATGATCCTTATGAAGCGCCGCTAAACCCGGAAATTGAGCTGGATACGGTGGGACAAACGGCGGAAGAAAACGCCCGCCGCGTTCTGAATCATCTGGCGGAGCAGGGCTTCGTGCGTACTGTTGAGCCGGAGTATGCGTAAGAAGTTAGATTGTTTAGGGGAATGACAGTGTTAGTCATTCCCCCTTTTGTTCATCTACAAGGAGTTTTTCAACAACAACTTTGAGTGCTTCCAGATCACGCTCAACTGATTCCCAAACAATATCAAGGACAACCTTATCGTATTGATGGATCAAAACATCTCGAAAACCAGCGTAGTCGTCCCAATGAATCTAGGGATGTTGTGCGGTTAGCTGAGGATCGAGCCGCTTAACAATTTCACCAATCACCTCAAAATTACGGATGATGGTGTCTTGATGCATGTATGAAGTGCGGAAAATATGCTCGCCAGCCGCCGCTGTCTCCTGAATACGTTGAATTCGTTCGATAATATCCTGAAGATAAAGTCCTTGATCTTTGCTCATAGCGGCTCGGCATCTCGCAAAATGCCATCGCGAAGCTCCTCGCGCAAATGAGCGGCGCTGGCAATTTCTACACGCCGGCCCACAACTTCCTGCATCTCGCGCACCAATCCGGAAAAATCTAACAGGCTGAAATGAGGCGGCAAATCCACCAACAGATCAATATCGCTGTTTGCTGTAGCCTCACCACGCACTACACTTCCAAAAACGCGTACATTCGTTACGCCGCGCTGTGAGGCAACTTGCAAAATTCTCTCTCGCCGCTTGCGCAGTATCTCTAACGTAGGAATCGGTGTTTTCTCAATCATGACGATCTCAGGACTCGACCAGACTGTCTTTTTTTCATAATATGCTTCGCATTATACGTGGTTTTGCTTAAAGGCTGCTTATGCTCCGTTGTGGCATTGACACCATTGAAATTTCGCGGGTTCAGGA
>JACSRP010000027.1 GCA_014879665.1 Anaerolineae bacterium
CTACTATATCTTAGCTTTCCTCAATTCACTGGTCGGTGACCTGCCGGAGGTAACGATACCGATTCTTCCCGTAGATTAACCTGACTACCCCCATAACTGCTGAAATTTACCCCGCACTCCTTATTATCCGCCCCGCTCAGTCCCCACACTGAGCGGGGCATTTTTTGACGGTTAAACAGCGCGAAAAGGGGGCAGTTCACAATTAAATAATCCGCCCCCTTATATCTATATATTCTTTTCCCGCGAAATAGTGATACCGGCTTAGCAGCCCGGCACACCCGGTATCGGGCTGCTGGCAAACGTCGCATCCGCAGGGAAAGTGCTGTTTGCGCCGTTGGCGCCCGGCCCGCCCGGATCACCCCACCAGTTGCCGCTCACCGTGCCGATGCCGCTGGATATAGCCGCTCCCGCACCATTCCCCGCAAGGGTATTGCCGACAATGCAGCTGTTAGTGACGTTCAAACTGGTGCCATCCATCCAGACGGCGATCACACTCGCCATTTGATTGGCAGCATTATTATAGAAACCGCTGTTGGTGATCGTCAGGCCGCCCTGACTGAAGATAGCGCCGCCTTTTTCGCAGCAAGAATTGCCAACGCCGGTCGTGTTGAAATCCACCAGAACCGTATTCAAGGTCAGCGACGCACCGTTGCCGATGTAAAGCGCGCCGCCATCAAAATAGCTGGAAAATCCTTGCGTGATGTGCAGATTTTGAATCGTCACCACCGAACCGATGCCAAAGATCCGCGAGGTGTTGTTGCCGCTAATCGTGAGCAGCCCGGCCCCCGGCCCGCTGATTGTCAGCGGTTTGTTGATGCCGATTTGCCCGCTGGTCAGCGTGATCGTGCCGGTGACGCTGAAGGTGATGGTACTGCCGGGTGCTGCGCCACAGATTGCTGATCGAAGGCTTCCTAGTCCACTATCATTCAGATTGGTGACGATATTTGATGCGGTGTTATTAGTGATGTTAAAACTCACGAAACCCACGCCCGGCGATGAACCTGTAACGCTATACGTGCCCGAAGAACAATTCGCAGTAAGCGTAGATGATGTGGCGATACCGCCTGCATTCGTGTTCACCGTCTCAACCGCCGTACCCGTGCTGGCGAACGTGGCCGATGCCCCACTTCCCGGCGCGGTGAAGGTCACGGCGATTCCCGGCACTGGATTCCCAAAAGAGTCAGTAATAAGCCCTTGGAGAGGCTGTGAAAACGCGCTGCCCGATAAGGTATTCTGCGAATCGCCACCCATGATGGTCAGGCTGGCGGGGCTTCCGGGTATATTGGTCATGCTGAAGTTTTGCGTCAGCGCGCCTAAGCTGGCGGCGATGCTGTAGCCGCCGACCGCGCCGTTCGCCGTGAAGCTTGAACTACTCGCGTAGCCGCTGATATCGGTGCCAACAGACTCGCTGTTACTGCCGCCGCTGCTGAACGTGCCGGAAGCGCCGGAAACTGGCGCGGTGAAGGTCACGGTTTGCCCCGGCACACCATTCCCGTAGGTATCGGTGATCCGCACTTGCAGGGGCGCGCCGAACGCGGCACCCACGCCGGCAGTCTGGTTGTTGCCGTTAGAAATAGACAGCGCGGCGGGTGCATCGGGCATATTAGTCAGATTAAAGCTGGTCGTGGCCGCGCCAGACGAAGCAGTCACGAGAAATGCGCCGGAAGTGGTATTGGCAGTCATTGCCGGAGAAGTCGCAATGCCACCGCCATCTGCAGTCACCACATTCGCCCCGCTGAAGCTGACGCTGGCGCCCGTGGGCGGCAGGGTGAAAGTTACGCTTGCGCCCGGCACCGCATTGCCATAAGCATCTTCTACGCGGGCTTGCAGCGCCAAACTGTAGGCTGTGTTCACGGTCACGAACTGCCCATCACCCTGTAACTGCACCATCACCGCCGGGTTTCCGGGCGTATTGGTCAGGTTGAAGGTTTGCGTCAGCGCGCCCGCATTCGCCGTGACGGCGTAACTACCAATAATCGTATTCGATTGGAAGCTGCCTGAAGTCGCCGCGCCGCTGGCATCCGTCGCCACTATTTCCGAAATGATGCCGCTGCTCAAGAAAATGCCGTTTGCACCAGATCCCTGCGCAGTAAAAGTCACATTGATGCCCGGCGTTAGGTTGCCGTAAACATCTTGCAGCTGCACCACAAAGGGCGCGCCAAAAGGCGTGTTCACCTGAGCCGTTTGCGGAGTGCCGCTGATCAAATTCATGGTAGCCGGCGCGCCCGGCGCATTGGTGAGTTGGAATGAGGTAGACGCGCTGCCAGCTGATGCCTGTACCGTGTAGTTTCCGGCGATGGTGTTCGCCCCGATACTGCTGCTGGTCGCCATGCCGCCTGCATCGCTAATGACGGTTTCAACATTGCTGCCGGTAGCGGCAAAAGTGCCGCTCGCCCCGCTGGCTGGCGTAGTGATCGTGATATTCACTGAAGGGACAGGGTTGCTAAAGGTATCCTGCACTAGCAAGGAAAGCGGATTCGCAAACGGCGTGTTCACCGTCGTCGTTTGCGGCGCGCCGCTGATCAGCATCAGCGATGCCGGAACGTCTGGCGCATTGGTCAGATTGAACTGTGCATTCGCGCCAAATACAGTGCTGGCAGAAACAGTATAGCTGCCCGCCATAATGTTGGCAGTGAAGGTTGGTGCGGTGGCGTAGCCAAGGCCATTGGTCGTTACCATCACGGTTGACGGCTCGCCAAATCTGCCTGATGCGCCCGAACCCGGTGCGGTAAAAATCACATCTAGCCCGCTCAATCCCGTTCCGTCTATGGGATTCAGCACCTGCACCTGTAAATTCAGCGTGAAGTTAGTCGCTACCGTGGCCGTCTGCGGCGATCCAGCAGCGATCACCACCTGCGGCGGCAAATTCGACAGCGTGAAACTGGTCGTCAAACTGCCGGACATCGCCAGCACCGCATAGCTGCCAATTTGATCGTTGGCCGTCGGCAGCGGGGAAGTCGCCACACCGCCAGCGCCGGTCACTGCATTGGCGGTGCTGCTGCCGCCGAAGCTGGCAGTCGTCGCCCCGCCCGGCGCGATGAAAGTCACCGGTTGATCGGGAACGCCGTTACCAAATTCGTCCACAACTTGCGCTTGCAAAGCCGCGCCAAAAGCCGTGCTGTAAAGCGCGTCCTGCATATCCCCGGCATAAGTATTTATGGCCGCGGGTGCGGCGGCGGTATTGGTCACCTCAAAAGTGGCGATCACCGTCACGCTATCCTGCCCCGCAGGTTTGGACAGCAGATCGCCTTTTGCGCCCATCGCCATCACTGAAGGCACCGTCGCCAACACCGTATAGCTTCCAGCGGCGGTATTGCCGGTGAACGACGGCGCAGCCACAAAACCGCTGCTATCCGAGACGGCGGTTGCCGTATTACTGCCGGTTCCAGCAAATGTACCTGAAGCCCCGCTTGCCGGCGCACTAAAGGTGATCGTCGCTCCACTCACCGGATCGCCATAGACATCCTGCACCATCATCTGGAAAGGAACCACCGCTGGCTGCCCGACGGTCATCGTCTGGCTGGCGGCAAATGGCGAAATCACCCCCTGTGAAGCCTGCCCGGTGCCCGGGCGCGGCGTGGCCGGCCACGGCGTTTCGGTGGGAAGCATCGTCGGGGTGATCTCCACCGTCCGCGTGGGCGCAAACCCGATGCTGGCGCTGGTCGGGGTCGGCGTTGGCGTGGTGGTAAAAGCAGGCTGAATATTATTCGGATCTGGTAGTTCGATTTCGTAATTGATCAGGTTTTCGGTGATCGCTTCCATCGAACCGAGTGACTGAATTTCTTCAGTCGTCATGGTGCGGAATGCGCCCCAACTGCTGGCGAAATTCACATTAATTTCCGAGAAATCGAGTACCTGCCCCAATGGGTTGTTCGGGTCGTCTTCCAGCGGCGGGCCGCAGTATACTGAAAAAGCGTGGTTACCTTCCGGTAGGCCGATTCCGCCTTCGTTCAGCGTAACCTCGCCGTTGACCACCGTTAGCTGCATAACGTTGCATTGATCATCGCTTGACTGCGCCTCAGCCTGCGTGAACTGCCGCCTCACATCGTCGGGCAGGTCAAGCTGCTCCAGAATTTCCAGCGGCGCGCCAGTCACGCTGGTCATGATCACTGTTGAGCCAACCAGAATATCTGCACCGTTCACATTCAGCGTCACTTCGGTATTTTCCGGCCCCTGAATCAGCACCTGATTCGG
>JACSRP010000069.1 GCA_014879665.1 Anaerolineae bacterium
GGCTGAGTGCCTTGGCGATGAAAATTTCCTGATTCGAATTCCACTCAATTACGTCAATTTTTTCGTCGTGAAGTTCTTTGACGATGTTCTGGATGCGATTACCGCGCATACCCACGCAGGCGCCAACTGGATCAATGCCGTCCTGAAGCGCGGCTACAGCCACTTTGGAACGATAGCCCGCTTCGCGAGCGATATTCTTAATCTCCACCTGCCCGTTATAGATTTCGGGAACTTCCAGTTCCAGCAGGCGGCGCAGCATATTGCGATGGCTGCGGCTGAGCACAATTTGTGGGCCGCGGTTCGAGCGTTTGACTTCGAGGATGTAAGCGCGCAGTTTGTCGTGTGGCTTATAACGTTCACCGGGAATTTGCTGGTTACGGGGCAAAACGGCTTCTGCGCGCCCCAAACTTACCGTAATCATGGATGGATTTACAGCCTGCACCGTGCCATTGATCAGATCGCCTTCGCGCGAGCTGAACTCCTCAAATAGGTTGTTCCGCTCGGCATCACGAATTTTTTGCAGAATAACTTGCTTGGCGGTCTGAGCGGCGATGCGACCAAAGTTTTTAGTCGTTCGATCTACCTGTACCATGACCATATCGCCAAGGTTCGCCTCCGGCTCATAAAAGCGCGCGGTTTCCAGATCGACTTCGGTGCGATCATCCAGAATGGAATCCACGACTTCTTTTTCGACCATGATTCGCGGTCGCCCGTTAGAGTCAATTTCTGCCTCTACGCGCTGTGACTTGCCGATGCCAGCTTCTCGCTGGTAAGCAGAGACAAGCGCATTACGCAGCGCTTCCAGAACGGTGTCGCGCGGTAGTGCGCGAATATCCGCAATTTCGTTGAACGCGAGTTCAAACTCACTTTTCATGGGGCTTTACTCTAACTCCCGGAAGGTTACCTAGGGTGATGCAAAAAATAAGTCACACAGTGCCAACTAACGAAAAAGTGGGTCAAAGCCCACTTTTTCCGCACAGATGTTGCAATTGTATCACGGTTAGAAACGAGGATTCAAGTCCTGTCTCGTAAGATTGTTATAAAAAACGAGTAAATTGCAAAACGGCTGACCTAGCTCTCGCCTACGCTATTTATCAGTTAGCCAACTCAGCCGTTCTATACAATCGTCTAACCAACGGCTTCGACAGTGACTTCGGGCGTTTCTTCAACCAGTGGCTGAACCTCAATCGTGACTTCGCTAACGCCTTCAATCACAGCGTCAAGCGCATCCCCTTCGCTGCCTTCCTGATTAGACTCAGCGGGTACGTCAGGTAATCCTGGGAAGGGTGGGAATCTCAGGATGCGATTTGCGCCGCTGTCTACCACATAGATCTCGTTATCCGCGGATACGGTGATTCCACCCACGATATTTAACTGGCTGAGATCAACTGGCTGATCGCTAGGCTGACCGAACGAGCCGATGCAGCTGCCCTGCGTATCATAGACCAGTATACGACCAGAGTCCGGGTCACCTATATACAGCAGATTGCGTGTTTCATCGAGGCTGATATAGGGGCGGTTGCCTTGATCTTCGTACCACCCGCGCACGTCGAAGGTGTAAAGTGGTGTGCCATCGAGCGCGAAAACAGAAATGCGCTGATTCCATGTATCAGCTACATACAGCCGATCTGTGCCTACGGCGATACCTGCCGGCTCATCTAACTGCCCGAGGCTGCTGCCTGCTGAGCCAATATCTCGCAACCATTCACCAGCCTGAGTATAAACACGGATGCGCTTGTTGCCGGTATCGGAAACGTAAACGTTGCCATCCGGGCCAACTTCTATATCACGCGGCCCCCAGAAACCGTCGGTTGGTTCGGCTTGCGCATCTGCGCCAAAGAGGCCGGGTTGGCCCCACGAAGTCAATAATTCCTGCGTCTCCATGTCAAATTCAGCGATGCGGTAATTCCACGTATCAGCCACCCATAGATCGCCATCTGCGTCGAAGGCTACGCCGTTAGGACGGTTAAGGGGCAGCGAAGACGTGCTTCCGTTTAATTCGCCAATAAGTACGCCATCGGCGTCATATTGAACGATGCGGTTGTTAAATTCATCGGCGACAAACACGCTGCCATCTGGCGCAATGTCAACGTCCAGCGGGTGATTCAAGGGTACGGGCTGGCTGGATGGCTCACCAAAGGCAAATTGTGCGGGCAGAGGCTGCCAATTGTCTATGCACAGATTTTGACCCGACTGCCCGGTAGATGTGACCGTTGTGCCTTCGCCAACGCCGAGATTCCAGATCTGAGAGGCAACATCTTTGCGTACATAGAAATAGAGGCGTTCACCGGGGTTCCAGTTGTTCACGCTGAAATCTTCACCGGTGGCATTGCCATAAGCAGTGAAATCGCGGTTCAGCCAGATATCCCACAGCCCGCGCCGAATATTGCCAGCGTTGGGGTTTGAAGGCGAGAAATCCCATGCGCCCTGCATACGGTTGGCGTCTAGATTGTAGTAATTCCAGCTGGGCCACCACATCCGCATATATTCAAACCGGTAGTATTCATCACCGAGCAGCGGCTCAACCCGCGAACGAATATCCTGACTGGCGTACACGGCTACGGCATCGCGCAGCGCATCCGGGGTAGGATTTTCGCCGAAGAAAGTCGCGTTGGTGAGATCGCGGAAATACCATGTCACCGGCCACGCATTACCGCCCCATGCAAAACGCAGATTCATTTCGCCTGCGGTGCGGCGGCTGATATCTTCAATCTGGCTCATCATCAATTTAATGCCCGGCGCACCGTGGGCATAAACCAGATATTCCAGCGCATAGTCATAGTTGATGAAAGCTGCCGTCCATGCGGTGCGCGCGGTCATCACACTGAGACCGAGGAATACGCTTAAGGCCACCATAGACTTGAACTGCCGCCAGCCAGTACGCCTAGCTAAGGCGTAAATGAGCACGCAGATGAAGATGACAACCGCAATCAATGCGAACCATAAATTACGATTTTGTTGATTAACGACTGTTAATCCACTGAGTAAAGGCTGCCATTCATTGAACACGAACGGCGAAATGATCTGGAATAAAGCTATCGCCAGCGGGGGAAGCAGCAGTAAGAAAATCCAGCCACCCTGACGGAAACGCTGCCAGTCCACCCGATCAAATACACGCCCGAAAAACCATGCGGCGATCAGGATCATGGGTAGGGTCAAATGGGTTGCTAGCCACGGCATTTTCTCGCCGGCAAGCGTGTAGGAGATGAAGATATAGATCGCCCAGAAAGACGTGAACAGGATGAATGGCAGACGCCGTAAGCGATTCGGGCCAAAATATTCGGCGCGGCGTAATTCTTCTACGGTCTGAATTGCGGGTGCGACGAGTGGCGTTTCCTCAAATGGGACTTCTAATACCTCGCCCGGTTCTGGCGATTCACTAATAGCAAACGCCATCTGCGTTTCGCGTACACGCTTTGCCGTCAGGCGGTCACGCCGGAATCCCCAGAATATGGTTAAGCCACCGATCATGGCAAAGAAGCTGCCGATCATCGGCAAATATTCATAGATCGGCATGATCACTAACTGGTAGTAGTACTGCGGTTGGCTGCCGCGTTCCACCCCCTGTTGATCCAGCCAGTAGCCGAGGCTGCCGATCATGCCGGTGACCAGCCCCTGTGGATTGGTGAACATGGTTGTGAAGAAAAATGCGAACAGCGCGTAGAAGATGGCCGCGCTGATCAGCCAGCGTTTCCAGTTCCAGATCATGCCAAATAGAATTGAGACGGCCATCAACGGGATGAACGCCAGCAGCATACGTTGATAGCCTTCAGGGGATGTGTCTCTTGGACTGGCTCCCGTCAGGTAAACGGGCAGCGCCGTTAGCCATGGCAAAGCCAGCGTACCCATCAGGATCATGATGTCAAGTTCAGCGAAGCGATGCAGCATCTTCCATGTGCCGCGAATTACGCTGAATACCAGCGCTGCGGCAACTGCGCCGCAGATGACCCATGTGGCAATAATTGGCGCCATCGTTTCGGCAGTGGTGTCAATATTGTCATAATCGGGATCTGCCTGAAGCGACTCGCTGCGGGAGGGCATCTTGGCGACTTCTTCGCCCACAATCAGCACTGTAGTGATGCCTAATGTGAGCACAATCATCAGCGCAATTTCCGGCCATGGGATGCGCGTACGCGAACGTCGGAATGCCCAGATTGCCGTGCCGACGACAAGCATGATGAGCGCAAGAATCAGCACCACCGTCCACCCAGCAAACATTGAAAACTGCAAGGTTGGTGTGGTGGTGGTGATGTTTTGCAGCGATGTGATCAGGTATTCAACACGGGATTCAATCGTGGCGTAATCTTTGAGAGAGATGGAGATGAGCGCGTAAAAGATGAGCGCTAAGACGCCACCTAATAGGGCTGGAAACATTAAATGGTAGAAAATCGTTTGGGCGGGGCGTTTGCGTATGTGCTGATAGAGCCGCACCCCGCAAAATACCGTCAGAAATAGGCCGAAAATGGCGATATACATGAACGCCACCTCTTTAGAGCCGAGACTCCAGAGCATGGCGGCGGCGAAGATGAAGAGCCAGCGGGCTTTCCGGCGAACCCCCGGCAAGCCATCTACATACTGGAAAGTACACCAGACCATGATCATGGTGGCAAAGATGGAGGGTGTGTCTTCGCGGATGTAACGATGGTGGAACAGCAGCATTGGCGAAATTAAGATCAGCACGGAAGCCAGAAGCGCCCCGGTGCGGCCTAGCCAGCGCCGAAATAGCAGTGGGAACATGACCATCAACACGCCAAGAATCGCTGGATAGAGCCGCGAGGTAAAGTCGTTTGCCCCGAACAGCGAGTACATCAAGGCCGTGACGTGAAACAGGATTGGCCCGTGCATCAGCGGCGTGTGCTGGAAATTGCCATTTTGCGCTAACAGATACGAGTAATAGGTGTGCAGGCTTTCATCGTGACTCATTGCGCGGTCGCCTAACCCGGCAAAACGGGTGACAATGGCGATGACAAAAATCAACACATAGGCGATGAAATACCAGTTCAGGACGACTGGCCGGGACAGCAGGCGGCTGAAAAGATCAGTGCGCTGTGTTTTCGGCGTGGTGTAAGTAGCTGCCATTCAGTTCTACCTCTATAAGCAGTTCTGCTATGAAGTCAATTTACGGCGCGTCGGTCGCGCCGGTTTGGATAACGGGTGAATAATTGGGCTGTGCGGGCGGTGTCGCCGCGAGGCCTGTTCTGTCACTATCGCTGGATTGAACACCGTTTCCGGCTTCGGTGGCAGCGGCTGAAACTAACGATACCGTCTCTTGATACAGCTGAACTATCGCAACCGGAGTGGGTGGCAGTGGAAACGATAATGATAACCGCTGCTGATTGATCAGCCATGGCAGCAGTACGGCGGCGGCGATGATTAGCGCAGCGATGCCATAACGTGCTGGATCCTTCTGAATCGGTGATACACGCGGGCGGCCAAGCCCGGTTTGTACTGCTGACCAGATATGCTCAAGGCGCGGCGCATCAGCCTGACCGATCGCTGGCAAAAGCTGGCGCAGTTCGCCTGTCACTTCACGATGCTGAAGATAAATACTGTAACAACCATTGCAGCTATCTATGTGCGCGGCAACTCTCCCGCGCGTTTCGCGGTTTAATTCGCGCTGTATATAGCCGGGCAGAAGCGTCCGGCATTCGCCACAGGTGAAAGCAGCATGTGATTTCATGGATCTATTCAGTTCCACTATTCTTCGTTCCATACCAGTAATTCATCTAGCAGCCCTTGACCATGCACGCCCAACGTGCCGCGCAGCGATTCATGCCCTAAACGCACGCGGCTTTCTGCTGTCTTTTGGGGGCAGCCCATGACTTCGGCGATCTCGCGGTAAGCCAACCCCTGCCCATAACGCAGCACTATCGCCTCACGCAGACGGGGATTTAATTCCACTAGCGCCTTTTCTAAGGCATCTTTGGCGTGCTGGCGGGCAAGCGCAGCTTCGGGAGTCTGGCTTCTAGGGGCAGGTAAACCAATATTAAGCAGAATGCCGAGATCCACCATCGGCACTTTGTGTTTGCGGTATAGATTTCGGCAGCGGCAAATGGCGATGGTATAGAGCCATGTTTTCAACGACGAAAGAGACGCATCGAAGCGATACAAGTTTTTGAAGGCATAAACGAACGATTCCTGCGCCACATCTTCGGCATCTTCGCGGTTTAACAGCAAGCTGTAGCACAAGCGATAAAGCCCCGGCGCATACTGGTCATACAGCACGGCGAAGCCTGCTTGATCGCCTTTCAGGCATCGCTGTACTAACGCGACAGTTTGTTCAGCGTCCAACGTGCTGGAATTCATGGAATACCGCTTTCATGCGTCCGGTGTGCCATTGTCTTATACACCACTTTAGTTGAAATCCTCACGGATTCAGATTTGAATCATTAGTGCCTGCCCAGATATCCTGCCGCAGCCATAGATAGGCGTTCTGGGTGGTCTGGTAATTGGCACTGATACTGCTCACTTCCATTCTAGTCCACCACGACAGCAAATCGGCTATAGATAGTGAATTCATTGACCATTCGCGGGTTGTCGAAAAATCCTGCCCCACATAAGGCCCGCCCAGATCAGGGATAATGTTTGAATCGATGAGGACGACAGGGCGGCCCGCAGCTTCTGAAGCGTCATGAATGAATTCCGTGTTCGAAAAGTGGCGCGTTGCCCACGCGACACGGCCATTTTCCGCGCTTAATACGCTGAGCGGCATCAGCCCGAAACCGTTAGACTGTCTATCGGCCACTTCATCAAGCGTTTCGGTCAATAGGAACAGGTCATTTGCGGTGGCATTAAGGTGCCATGGTTCAAGCGGGCTTTCTGCATTCGTCACCGAAATCCGCCAACCACTGCCTAGAGATGTCACCACTCCGAAGCACAACAGCGCCAGCCCGATCCCCCGAAGCGCCGTTCGCACACTCCACAAACTGGATGCGAGAAAAATAGACACGATACTGAACAGCGCAACGACCATCAGCAAAATCAATGATGCAGGATCAATCGGGGCAGTCCAGAGCTGCCCGAGATTGCTGTTCATCAGCGAACGTGCAACATCGTGAAGGGCAAGCGTCAATATCGCCAGCAGTGCAACTCCGATTAGCGCAACCGCGAATCGCGCCCAGACTGGAACTTCCCAACTGGCGGGATCGGTATCAATACGCAGCATCTCAACGGCGAGGCGGGCAGCTAGCGCAGTCAGCGGAATTACAGTCCAAAGCGCCGCTGCTGGCGAGCCACCGGAGAATAGGGCAGAGGCTATGGTGCCGAAGAACAGCCATGCCCCTAGAAAACGATCCGCGAGTGTGAGCCGATCCTGCCGCCAGAGCACGATCAAACCGGTGATGCCCAATATCCAGATGAACGGCTCGTAAAAAACAGAAACGATCAGAGGGTAAGCAGATGGCTGCCCGGCGCGGCCTAGAAAACCCTGAAGCGTGCCGCTGAGCAGCTCTCCGACAGAATTCAATCCTGCTGGATAGAGCACAAAGACGGTGCCAACGAGAAAAACGATCAATCCCGCAACGGCGGCGGCCATCAGCCATGGGACGGCATTGATGGGCGAAGGGCTTGTGGCCTCGTCGGAGGCGTCCTCGTCAAAGTTGAAGCGGCGGGTATTCGCAGCGCGATCCTGGCGTAGGGCGATCAGTGCAGACAGCGCCAGTACCAACAACAGCACCGGGCCGCCCGCTTCGGATAAGAAAACCAACGCAGCAGCCGCGGCGATTGCGCCGATGCCATATGCTCCCCGCCGTGTGAGCGACAACTGCCAGATACACCAGAGGATCAGCACTGCCAGCCATAATGAGATGATGACCGGGCTGCTGAAACGGGACGCGGCTAGCAGAGTCGGGGAAAATGCCAGTAAAATTGCGAACAATGCCGCCTGTGACTTGCCCAGTAAGGGGCGGAATAACAGAGGCACGACGACCAGTCCCGCGCCAAGCAGGGCTACGCTAATCCGCGCAACAAATTCGCTTCCGCCAAGCGTGGAGAAGCTGAACGTTTGTAAGAGAAATAACAGCGGGCTGCCTGCAACCAGCGGGCTGCCCGGCGCATGGGGATTGGCTGCGCGCCATGCTGCCAGCGCATTGTTGGTTTCACTGCCGCCAATTGCAACAGCATTCAGGTCTGCCAATCGTAAAACGAGGGCGATGCCGAATAAAAGCGCGTAAAGTAACGCTTCGTAGGTTATTCCTCGAACGGCAGTTTGTTCTGTTTTTGACGACAGCGGTGTTTCAATAACCTTTTGCATCATTCTTGTGCCTTTGCGAATAGGCAAACAATCCTGTTAACCTACAATGTCTTGAGCTAAATCGGCTGTTGGCGCCCGATAGATGCGGCTGTTCCCCGACTCGCAGACCACCGGCAGCCGATCCCTAAATTTGGTTTCAGCTTCAGCGCCGTATGCTGCGCGCTCAGCTTCGCCGAACATGATGAAATCAATCCCGTAGCGGTCAATGATTTCCTGTGCTGGCCGCCATGTTACATCACTGTATAGGCGATCTAAATCGGCTTCGCGGGAGCCGGCAATCTCAAAATAAGTAGTACCGCGCCACTGCCCTTCATGCCCGCCCCAGTTGATTAAATTGGAGATGCCGGCGATTCTGCCGGTCAGGCCGGTGGAAGTGTCATAAGAACCGCCAGAATGGGCGGCGACGATGGCATCATCGCCAATGACTAGGTTGCCAAGACATAACACCACGGCGTAATCATCTGAATTCACTGAGCCGGGGCCAGTATCTAGCGTTAGTGGTTGGGTATTGCCAGCCAGTCGCCCGGTTTCATCCATCGTGCGATACGCGATAGCCAGAACAGGATATAACAACCCCAGTGAGATGGTCACTACTGCGAACGCGCCGTACACAGCCTTGATGATCGGCGTAGCGCTGCGCTCCTGAATCAGACCAAAAACCGCATAAACGCCGTAGGCAGCGGCGATACTCCACAGCAGCCAGACCTGATAATAGAATTTGAAGATGGTATTCATGCGGGTGCCGAAGTTATCCCGCAAGTAGACAAATTCTGGCGCCAGCGTCAGCATCAGGCCAGCGCCGATCAGCAGCAAGGCGAAGCCTGTCCCCGGAGGGTAACCGATGACAGGGTGATCGGCATCATCATGATGCGGGTGTTTGCGTTGGATGCGTGGGAAGAGGCGGCCAATGGTCAGCGCCAGCAAAACAGTCAAGACAAGCGCCGTGACAATGTGGGTCAGGCGTTTACTCAACAGTTCTGGCAGCACATTTCCCCAACCGCCGTTCAGCTCAACATAATCGAGGATGCCAGCGCGAATATCCGGGACGAGCCAACCAATGACTGAGAATACAATCATCAGCAGGATGAGCAGCCACAGAATGATGAAGGCAGCTTCTGCGCCAAAGCGCCAGTTCATTCGTTTGCCCGCGCGCCATGCCTCAATCAATAGGAAGGCGGCGATCAGCAGCAGCAGCGGGCCGAAGTGAATGAAAAACTGGGCGAATGATGTCGGCCAGATCAAGTTAGGCAGGATGCCGCCAAGCTGCGAGCGGAAAGAGGCGAGAAACGGGAAATAAAAGAGCACCGAAAGCCCGACGATGATGCCGCCAAAAACCGTCATCCCCCGTATATCAGCCCAACTCAGGCGGCCATTGGGGTTGTTGAACAGGCGCCTTAAGCCGTCTGCACCAACTAACACGGCGATGTAGATCGGGCCGTCCCATGTATTGAGGAAGATTAATGCGCCAAAACAGACTGCGTAGAGTAAAATTTCTTCGGTATTGGCACGCCGCTTCAACAGCAGCAGATTCAGTGCCAGACCAAGCGCCAGCGCCGCGAAAGGCAGCGCCATCACATGCGGGTGCACGTCGGCTAGCAGGAAGCTGAACTGCGGAAATTCATCAATCACTTCTTCACGGGCGCCGTCCAGATTGCGATCATTAAGCACCCGCGCCCCGCGGAAGAACCACCAGTAATCCCAGTCCCCGAAGTCAGCAGCCGGCACCGGCCGGGCAATTTGCCGTTCGTTGGAATCAATCGCAGTCAGATAAGGCGTGGAATTAGGATCAGTCTCGTAAGGGATTTCGGTTAACGGTACCTGATAATTGCCGAGAATAACGACGAAGACCGCCGCGAGTAAGCCGGTCAAAATTGCCGGTATCGTAGAGCGATTTCTTCGCAGCGAGGATACCAGATTGGAGACGATGCCAAAGGCCATCAATCCAGTTAATGCGAATAGCAGCGAAATCATCAAGCTGAAGGCGATGGTGCTAGGGATGCCGCTGAGCATGGCGAGCATCGCGGCGATAATGTAGCCGAAATAGTAATAACTAATGGAGTAGCCGGCCATCCACGGGTCGTTAGGTGGAAAGGCATCGCTGCGCATGATCGAGCTGATGAATGCCAGATCCATCGGCTTTTCGGTGCCGAACCAGACCAGCCCGCTCATGTGAGATTGTACGGCTGCCCAGAACACAAAAAGCGCGATGAACAGCAGTTCTGCGGCGATGATAAGGGCGCGATTCTCTCGCCACCACGCGCGCAGATCAATGCGCGGGCCGTGGAAATAAGCGATCAACCCGATCACCAGCACGATTACCCATGCTAGCAGCATGCCGCCGGTGCTGTTCTTCAAAAAGCCGAGGATGCCCAGCAACCAGTAGATGAAGGCTACCAGAAGCACCCCGGAAGCTTTCGACAGCGTGTAGCCTTTATCTGGCAAGCCGCCTAGTAAACGCATTACGAGGGGTAGCGCCGCTAACCCCGCGACCGTGACCAGCAGCCACCAGCTTATGAGTATTCCGCCTTCGCGGGCGAGCCAATCAATGATCATCAGCCGACATCCAGTTGCTGCGCGTTGAAGTTCGCGTCATGGTTAACGCGATAAATAGTCGAGTCGCCGCTTTCAAACACCGGTTCCAGCAGGCCAAGCTCTACCATTTCCGGGAACTTGTTAAGCCCTGCATCGCCGGTGTAGGCGCGCTCAAGATTGCCCAGAATCACATACTGGACGTTGTAATGCTGCAATATTTGCCATGCCGCCGTGATGTCTGCGGTTTCGTAGAAGGCATTCACGTTGGCATTGCGGAATTCAACCATACGCCCTAATGGATCGAGCGTACGCTGCTGCCGTTCGTGGAAATTCCAGCCCTGCACCGCGGGCAGGCCAGTGTAAATAGAAATACGGCTGTTCCAGCGGTATTGGGTATCATCGCCCAGTCCCTCAATGATGGTGGGCGAACCCTGCACGTTTTCCTGCAACCAGCGGATCATCGCATAGTCATCGGCCAGCGTGAACGGGGTGCGGTCAGGATACATAGCCGAGACATCAGAATCGCCTTCATAGCGCCGCGCCAGCGTCATAAACGCCATACCGTCCAGCGTCAGAGGGTAATCTGGCTTAACTCCTTCGCTGTTGGCGACGGTATCCATACGGAAGCTGGCTTTGCCACGGGCGGCCATCACCGGGAAGAGCGATG
The DNA here is from genome assembly GCA_014879665.1 of Anaerolineae bacterium. Lineage (GTDB taxonomy): Bacteria > Chloroflexota > Anaerolineae > Aggregatilineales > Phototrophicaceae > Flexifilum. The sequence continues at coordinate 11,451 of JACSRP010000069.1, forward strand.
CAACCGCAATCAGGCCAACGAGAATTACCGTCCACGGTGTACGTAGATACCAGCGCCAGCGTTCGGATGCCGCCCAGAGGATGGACAGCGCCACGCCGCCAACGATGCTAAACATCAGCCATACCTGAATATAGAACTTAAATACTGTGTTTTGGCGTCCAATATCGCCATCCAGCACGATGTATTCCACGCCCAGCGTGAGCGCCAGCGCCAGCCCGACCAGTGCCAGCAAAAACTGCATGATTCGCAGCTGTCCCTGCCGGAAGAAGAGGATACCCACCCAGATGATCATCGGTAGGGCCACCAGCGTGACCTGATAACTGGCTGAAGCTAAGGCCAGCGCACCAGCGATGACGCCGATAATGATGAACAGCGCGGCGATCAAGAATGCCCAGGTGCCGCGCAGGGTCTTGACAGTTACGCTGCGCAGCCAGCGGCCAGTATCCCAGACTAAGAACGAGAAAATCAGAAATAGGAACAGCCCGTGAATATCGAAATAGGCCCATAACGGGGTTTTGCCGTCCGTCCATAAGCGAATGCTGTTATAGGTAGAGGCATACCATGTGGTATAGGGCAGGGCGGCGATGAAGGTGATGGCTACGAAACCGCCGATTCGCAAAATGAAATCGTTGATAGATGCGCGGCGAATGGATTTCCACTTCAGCCACCACGCAAAGCTCAACCCGGCTACGCATAACACCATATAGGTGATCCAATCCCATGTGTTGGTGGCACGCAGCATACCCACAACCACAGCACCCAGCACCAGCGCAGCAAATTGCACCCGACGGCGACGGGTATCATGCCCGGCTAGCAGGATTTCATTGAGCAGGAATCCGAAGATCAACATCTGTATTGGCAGCGAGATCATGTGCGCGTGCATATCGGCATAGATGAAGGTGAAGGCGGGCATTTCCGTGATCGCCTGCCCCTCAACACCCGGCGTTTCCGCCAGTACACGGCTTGGCCCCCAGAACCAGCGATCCGGGCTGACGTAAAGTTCTTGCCCGCCAACAACCCGCCCGATACCTGCTACGATACTAGAAACCTGCTCCCCGAAAACTGAGAGTTCGTATCTGGCGCGATCAAGCGGACTATTTCTGTCAGATTGTTCGAAGAGCATGATCATGGTGGCATCATCAGGCTGAATGCCATCATGCTGCTGCGCATATTCTTCAATCAGGAACTGCGTCATGCCGCGGGGCTGCGAATAGCCGCCCGCATTTGCGAGTGCGGTGAGGGCGACGCGCGGCGTATCCAGATTGCCGAGGAATATACACATGATCATAGCCGCAGTACCCGCAAGCCATGGGCTGCCCAGTTTGCGTATACGCCCATCGGGAAGCTTATGAGCGAAGGCCTCAGCAGCGGTGAACGCGACCGAAAACGCGCCAATGCCGGTTAGCGCAAACAGCGTTGGCAGAATCAGATTGAAGGCAATCGAGGGCAGCATCTTGAGCAGCAGCACCGGCGTTCCTACAATCACGAAGCCATAGTAGTAATAGTTGATGAAACCACTGGCATACCACGGGTCATATGCCGGGAATACCGTGCTGCGCAGGATCGCGTTGAAAAATGCGAAATCCATCGGCTTTTCGCCGCCGAAGCTGTCATGCCACAAATCGGGGTTAAGCAGGCGATAGCCGACCATGATCAGGTATAAGACGATGGTGATGATCTCGATCAGCGCCAAACGTTTCCAGTGGCTTTTCAGCCACGCGCCAAACTCAACACGTTTGCGCCACCAGATCCATAGACTGAACAGGGCTAAGGCGAACATCGCGCCGATGATCCCCGCCTGTGACCAGACTGGAATTTTCAGGCTGGCAAATACCCAGACTACGAAACTGATGATGAAAATGCCCGCGAATTTGGCGAAGGCATAGCCGCGATCTGCAAGGCGAGGGAAGAGGGCAAACAACAGCGGAAAGGCGATCAGCCCGAAAAGGAATATTGCCCCGTACCACGCAGCCACCGAGACCGCCATATTGGTATTGATGATGCTGGAACTGTCAAACCGTTCTGACCATGTGCCGCCCTGCTGTTGGGTTTGCGAATCCTGCGGCGTCAGCATCAAGGCGGTGGGCGCTTCGTCGGCCTCTTCGGTACTCCATGTTTGGATGCCGAGAAGCTGCAAGTTGCAGTAGTACAGATCCATATCTTCGGGGCAGCTGTTGTAGGGGCTGAGATCGTAGACTCTTGGCAGTGGCACCGCGCCGAGAATGTCGCGCACCTGCGCCGGATCATAATTTTCAGCCCGCTGGAAGATGAACACGACTGGGTGATCGTAAACGCTGAAGGCTTCTTCAGACTCAAACTCATTGAGTAAATCGCCGCCGCGATAGCCATTGAAGATTGGCAAATACTGATCGCTGACCCGCAGTGGGCCAAGCTCATAAGTTTCCTGAAACGTAGCAACGAGATCATAGCCCAGCTCGCCAGCAAACAGCGCGCGGTAATACTCGTTGGTCAGCGGCCAGCGCAGGGTATTGCGGCTCAACGTGTCATAGAAGCGGTTGCTGCTGATGGCGATATAGTCGCTGTTATCCAGCGAACGCAGCAGCGCCGCCAGCTTTTCCGGCCCATCTTCGTAAACGATGTCCTGTTCATAGCCATTGACGAAGCCCCACCACGGGTCGCGCCCATCGCAGGAACGGCCATCATTGATCAGGCCGGGCGGCGGATTATCGGCCAGCGTGATGCCATCTGGTGGCGTGCACACTTTTGCCGGAACCGGGTCATCCCATGCGCCTTCCCACGTGAAAATAGTGCCGCCGCTGATCACCGGGCCGCCGCTGATCAGCTCAACATTGAAGTTGAACTGTTCGCCCGCTTGCACTTCCAGCGGCTCATCCAGCAAAATTTCAACCGGGTCTCCGGTCATATGCGTGTTGCGGGTCAGGTTTTGATCAATGGTCGCAGTGGCGACGACTTCACCATCGGTATTGGTGATCTGAATTTGCAGGACTTCATTTTCGGGATCATCCAGCGGATCGCCCAGATGCGGCGCAAAAATGCTGCGGATGACGCCAGTTGCGGGGGCGGTGAAGCGGTCACTAGAGGTATCAGACGATTCGTCGTAGCGGGTGACTTTGCCGACGAGATCGTTGTCATCTCCGCCGAAGCGATTTGGCACGGCGATATTGATCAGGGGAATGGCGCGGGTTTCATACTGCCCGTGATTCATGCTGACCAGCACATCTGCATCCCCGTCTGCTGTTTCCACGCGCATCGAGAAATCACCGGGAACATTGTCCCACACCCACCATCCTGCCTGTACGCGGGTGAGCAGGTTGCGATACACATTGGTGTACATGGCCGCCCACACCAGCGTGAAGCCGAGGACGACGGCTAACAGTCCCCATGCAAATCCCTTGCGTAGGGTAAACCCTACAATTCCTTTCGCCAACGCCTGAACCCGCGCGTTCTGAATCAGCGTATACAGCGCCCATGCCGCCAGTACCACCAGCGATGAATACAGCGGGATGAAGTAGCGCATGGTCATCACCCAGTTGCGCCCCATATACCCGAAGTAAACCGCCACCCACGCGAGCAGCAGAATGTTGAGCGTTGCGCCTTTTTTGCCTTGAAAGAGGCGCACGATTGCCCAGATGAATGCTCCCCATGCAGTCAGTCCAAGCGGCAGCCCCATGCCCCACATGACCATGTTCCACCATGGGAACAAGTACGATGTGCGTGACGCCCATTGGAAGTTTGGCGGGCTATCGGCCTGACCGCTGACGAGGCTTTGCGCGGTGGCGAGGTCTTGCAGGAAACGTGGGTTGAGAGAGAGGCCAAAGATGCCCGGTCCCATGAAAGCATAAGGATTGGTCAAACGAAACGCGATGATCGTTGCGATACCCGCCAGCACCAACCCTAACAGGTTCTTCGCCAGCAATTTTTCACGAATACCGGGTAGCGCATGACGGTCAAAGGCGGGAATGATCTGTAAAATGGCGGCGAGGAAGATCAGCCCGACCAGCGGCAGCAGGTTGATGCGGCTTGCTAGCGCAAAGCCGAAGAACACACCGAACAGCACATAATCGCGTAGTTTTCCCTGCCGCTGCACGTAAACGGCAAACAGAATCGTGATGGCGGTGAACATATTACTGATAGCGTCAGTAGTGGCGAAATGCCCCAACTGAATTGAAAACACGGTGGCCGCATACAGCCACGCCGCAATTAATCCGACCCACTTATTGTGTAAGCGCAGGCCGATAAAAAACACCACCAGCACGATAGCGGTTTCAGCGAGCGCAGAGAGATAGCGCCAGATTAGATGAATGCCGTCGTAAGTGCGCCACTGCCCGCCGGTGTAGTCAACCATTGTCGGGTCAGATTGAACGCTGATGTTATGCGCCCACCATTCCGAAATTGGAATCACCGCTTCGGCGGCGCCAAGGGTCATGAACAGCGGCAGGGTGCCATAAACATACATGCCGTGGCCGGGGTTGGCGTTGTGCGGATTATAAGGGGAACATAGAGCATCAAAAAAGCTGCCGATTCCCCCCGTCGCCGGATAGCGTTCAATACAGAGGGCGACCTGCTCTTGTGGAGTCATGGCATCGGCGCCGCTGTCGCTTGGAGTCAGCCTGTAGCCTAGCCCCTGCGCCACGTCGGTGAGGAAACGCTCGTCCGGGTGCAGGTGGGTGAAGTCATCCCAATTTAGCCCGACGAAGCGGAAGTAACCACCCACAAACAGGGCGAGGATCAGCAGCACGCCGACGAGTAAATTGGTGCGCAAAGCCGATGTGCTGCGCGCTTGATTAGCGGCGCCAACCGACTGAGAGGAATTGCTAAATGTTCCGGCTGTTTGCATGTTTTACCTGAGCGCAGTGAAAAGTGCGCGTTAAACCCACCTTTGTACACACTCGTGCGGAGTTATCCTCACAAAGCGCCATGTTTGTCTAGAAATGTGAACAGAATATCGGCAGCTCCGCTTATCACCCGGAGGTCTGCTCCACTGTCATATTGATGAAATTACGATAGCCTTCTTCGCCCGGCGCTGGAACCCTGAAAATGCGATACACATCTTCAGGATGCGAGGTGGTCATTTCGACCCATGTTCCAGCAGGAAATACCATTTGTAACCATTCTTGCGTAACTTCATCCTGCGCCGAATAGAAGAACAGCATATCGCGAGTTACATCTAAAGTGTATGGCGCGGGTTTATCAATCGCCCGTTCAAGCCAGCCCGGCACATCGCTTAACGCGGGAATGCCGTTCGGAAAGTCTGGCATGCCCGCGGCAAAAGCTACAGCTCGGTGATCCCACCAGTATGGGTAATTGATGATGAAGGCGTTGCCCCAACCGCCCACATTTTCAGCGAAGCCACGCAGCACCTCGCCCACGTCTTGATAGGGCAGAGAACTCTGCCTATAGCTGTTTGCGTAGCTCTCAAAATAGCGCACATTGTTGACTGCATAACTTCCGAAGATCAGCGTCGCACCAGCGATGAAGGCTGTGATCCAGCCAATTGTGCCGCTGATCACCCGCGCCACCCCCCGCAGCAAAAGGGCAAAAGACAGCCCCGCCAGCAGATAAACGATGGGCAGCGTGCCGCTCATGCGCGTGGCGCTAGGATTCTCAATCGGATAGGCGATAGAAAATGCCGAAGGAAGAATCATGATGATCAGGAATAATGGGACTAACCACGTCATGGCATCCCTTCTCCGTATCATTCTTCCGATCCATGCCGCAGCGCCAACCACTAACAACCCGCCGCTGATCGGGTCAAAGGCGGGTTCATTCGGTGCATTGTTGAACCATGCCACGTCGCCTTTCCAGTTGTACATTAGCAGCGCGTTACGAATATTGCTCAACAACACCGGTATATTCTCGTTGAAGGCGGTCAAACGTTCCTCTAAAGTGGCCGCGCGATAAACCAGCGTCCCATCTTCATCAGTGGTCTGGGTAATTTCATCGCCAAATAGTCTGCCGGATGTGCGTCGCCAGTAATCTTCAGGGTATTGCAGCGAATAATTGAACAGTGGGAGGTAAACCAGAAAGGCAACGATGCCCAGCGCAATCAGGTTCAACACGATTCGCCGGGCGCTGCCTGTGCGGATTGAAAACAGTAGGGCGATGAGGCCGCCCACCGCCACGACCAGCGGGATCATGCGAAAGGCTTGATAGGTATACAGTCCGAATCCCAGCGCCAACCCGGCAAGCAAAAAGTCGGATCGCCGGTGATAGCGAAGCGCCCGCGCGAAATACAGGGTGAAAATAGCGGTCATCAGTGGCATCAACGCGATACGTTCGCCTAGGCGGCTGATGACCAGATGCCAGAAGCTGACGGTGATCAGCGCGGCAGCGGCCAGCCCGACTAAAGTAGCAAGCTGTTTTTGCTCTCGCCCGATCACTTCACGCGCCATGAAGAACATGATCGGGATCGTTAATACGCCTTGGATTACGGTGAGAAGTTTCTGTGTTTCAAAGGTGATGCCCAGTCCTGGCACGTTTGCCAGCAGCGCAAACAGGTAGAACTGCGCAGCCTCGCGCCCCCCGTTCGCAGCAAAGAAGATGTTCGTCTCCCCGGCTGGAATCCTCAAAACATCGCGCAGCATTTCCACGTGATCGCTGGTCATTTCGGGCGGCGCGTCAGAAAGGCTGTTTAAGCGCAAATATGCCCCGATGATCATCAGCAGGACGATAATCAGCGCCGGCCAACTCCAGCGCGGGCGCAGTGCCGAAGTGGTGCTCACGACGCTTTGCCTGAAAGACCAGCCTGCGGGCATCAGCGCGAGGATAGCTAGTCCGATGCTGAAGAGCCACGCGATCACGCCGCCGAACGTGAACAGGTTATCTGTATTGGAAACGACGCTCACGAACGCTAATACGCCGCTGGCAGCGAGAAAGATCACCCGTTGGGCGATGGCAATCTTATCAAGGCCGGTTGTGTGGGACGTTTGCGGGATAATCAGCCGTTGAAAAAGCCTAACCTTGCCATCGTCTCGTAACATCACAGTGAAGGCGATTTCTGAAACCAGCCATAGCACGATGCCTAAAAGCAGCGGCAGGATGCCCGCGTTCAGACCATCTACTTCTGAGCGGGTGGCGCCTGTCACCATCAGGTAACAGCCGATCCAGGCAACGACAAACGCGCCAGCTCGCATTGCCAGCAGCACAAGCTCCAGCGAACGGCTGAGAGGGTCTTCAATTTCGACAATGATGCTGGCGGGGGTGGCCAATGCCTTTGCCCGCGCTGTATAACGCGGGCTGTTCGCTGCTTTTGACGATACTGCCGGGGCACTTGTGAAAGCGCGTTCGCGCCGTGATTTTGGTTTTGGCTCGCGCGCAACTGCCCAGAATTCGCCAATCGTGTGGGCGGGCGCACGCCAGAATCCAGAGAGCGCTGCGGCAATAGTCAGGTCTTCAAACGGCGTTTCTTCAATGGCAGGTGATGCAGCCTCTATTTCCGGTTCAGAAATAGAAGTATTGGCTGAAAGTTGTACAACTTCAGATGCTGCGGGCGCAGATTCCTCTTCGATGAATGCTGCGTCCTCAATAAGTAGTCCCTCAGCCTCCGGCGTGTATTCAGCCGCGCCTTCAATATCCAGCGACTGCTCGGCATCGCGCTGCGCCGGGTCGGGAGTCGGGTTGGCGTAAGTGTCGTTGCTCATAGTTATGCCCCCGGCTTACGACCTTTAATCGCGAGGTTTACAGTAGATTTATCAGGGGTTTCATTGATCTTATTGGGACGGTCAAAATAATTGAGTACTTTTAGCCCTAGATTGATCGGGTTTAAGAGGCTGCCATCGTTTTTGTCAAAGGTTGTGCGGTCTGCTGCTGCGGCCATTTCTTCAGGAAGCAGACCACTTTCCAGCAGTGGTTTGCCGATGCCATAAACGATGTTGTGAATGAACGGGAAACAGGCATGCGTAAATGAACGTTCTTCCTCAACTTCAAACCCGGCATTCAGCACCGCAGCCCGTAAATCATCCCGCCAGTACAGGCGAACATGATTAGCCCAGATGCCCGCGAACATGCCGTGCTGGATATGCGTATGAAACAGCATTTCTAATGTCCGATTGATTGGATCCCAGAGGAAAGGGTAATCGGCATTAGGAACTGTGACCGCCACCACGCCGCCCGGTTTGAGCACGCGATAGGCTTCTTTAAGCGCCGCCACATCGTCATCTACGTGTTCCAGAATTTCAGACATGATCACGGCGTCGAAGGCGTCGTCAGGGTAGGGCAGCGCATAGACGTTGGCATTGTGCAGCGCAAGATCAGGCAAATTGCCTACATTGCGTTTCGCCTTCAGCAGAACTTTCCAATCTAGTTCTGCGCCCACCAGACGGCAGTTACTCGCATAGCGCAGCATGTTCAAATAGAAGCCGCGCCCGCAGGGAATATCCAGAATGACTTTATTATCCTCTGGCTGAACCCAGTCGAAGATGGTTTGAACGCGCTTTTTGAAGGCCATATCGGCTTCGTTGCGCGTCATATGGGCGATGGTTTCCCTAGAAATTGTGTCCTGGGAATGCTCAGTTTCCGCGCGCGTAGGCGTAGAAGAACTGCTCATATTGATCCACTGTCTCCTTGAACGAGA
>JACSRP010000077.1 GCA_014879665.1 Anaerolineae bacterium
GGCAATCGCTAGATATGGATTCGCGCTGGGATCAGGGCAGCGCAGTTCAAGGCGAGTATGCGATTCTCTGCCCGGCTTGATATGAGGGATGCGTATCAAAGCGGCACCCGCCCGGTTCACATGCGCCCATGACACGTACAGCGGCGCTTCAAAACTCACTAGTAGGCGCTTGTATGAATTTACGAGGGGTGCCAGCACCGCACACATGGCGCGCGCATGATATAACTGCCCTGCAAGAAAGTAACGTGCTGTCTCTGAAAGGCCGTATTCATGATCCGTGTCCGAAAACACATTCACATCGGTTTCCAGATGATGAAGGCTCTGGTGGGTGTGCATGCCCGATCCCGGCAAATCTGCAGAGGGGCGTGGCATAAAAGTACAATGGAGATCATTACGCTGGGCAACCGTGCGTAAAGCTACGCGGGCAGTGAGCACTTGATCCGCGCTCACCATCGCTTCGGCATAATCTAGATCGATCTCGTATTGGCCGGAGCCAATTTCATGGTGCGACGAATCAACACGAATCCCCGTTGCTTGCAGCGTCTGCATAAATTTGCGGCGGATAGACGAACCAAAATCATTGGAAATATCAAAGTAGCTGGCTTCATCATACGGTTTCAGCGGCAGCAAAGAATCTTTAGAATGCCGGAATAGATAATATTCAAGCTCCATGCCGGTCTTAAAGCGGTAGCCTAGCGCCTTCGCCTCGTTGAGTATCTTCGCAAGTACGCCGCGCGGATCGCCAATGAAGGGCGCACCGTCCGGGGTGTGTACTGTGCAGATTAACCGTGCCGTTTTCTCTGCTGTGGGATCCCATGGAAATACGATGAACGTGCTAAGGTCTGGAGACAGCACCATATCGCTTTCAGCAACGCGGGAAAACCCCTCTACTGATGAGCCATCAAAGTGCAGCCCAAAATCAATGATGTCTTCTAACCGCGATGCCGGAACCGTCACGCTTTTAACGTTCCCGGTGATGTCCGTGAACCATAACACCACGAACTCTACCTGCTGGTCTTCGATACTCTTCAGGACGCTTTCGCGTGTTGCCATAGCCTGCGCCTTCCCGATTTTACCGGGCTATCTTTCCATTGATTTTAGCAAACTTATGGCGGGACCCATCAAATATCCCGGAAAATCAACTTTCGAGTAAGCCGAGATGCCCCAGAAGTCCATCCAGCGCCAGCAAATAGCTTCGCCAGCCAAAGCCAGCAACCTGCCCCACACATACCGGCGCGATCATCGAATGATGGCGAAATGGCTCGCGGGCATGGATATTTGAAAGATGTACCTCAATAACCGGCTTATTTAACCCGGAAATGGCATCACGTAAGGCAATTGAGGTGTGCGTATACGCGCCAGCATTGATCAAGATGCCATCTATTTCCGGGCCATACTGCTGAATCCAGTCAATGAGCTGCCCTTCATGGTTAGATTGCAGCGCGATAACCTGCACGCCAGATGCCTGCGCGCGGGTTATCACACGTTCGTTAATTTCATCGAGCGTGGTCGTGCCATAGATCTGCGGTTGGCGCTGCCCTAACAAGTTCAGATTCGGGCCGTGCAGCAGCAAAATTGCGCGGTGCGGCGTGTCTGTCATCATCAAATCCTTTACCCGTCACATAGGCTTGTCAGAACGGCCAGTACATCCTGCCGGCTAACACCTTCTACAATCTCCGGTTCGCCAATGCCCCGCAGCAGAACAAAACGAGGCCGTCCTTCACGCCACTTCTTATCCGTCGCCATGGCCGCAAAAACAGAGTCCGGATCAAGTCCCGGAATGCGTTCAGGCAGTGAGACGGCGCGAAGCGCGTCGCGGGTGATCTGTACGACAGCATCATCACAAAGCCCCAACCGTCGCGAAAGCAGCGCCGCCGCCATCAATCCGGCACCGACAGCCTCACCATGCGGCCATATGTAGCCGGATACCTGCTCAATGGCATGTCCGAAGGTGTGCCCTAAATTCAAATAGGCGCGTATGCCATGCTCATACGGGTCAGCCTGCACGATGTCAATTTTGACCTGTATCGCATCAGGAATCAGCTTTGCCAGCCCATCAAAATAAGCGCGCGGATTCAGGCTGTGATCGTTAAGCCAGTTTGGCGGCGTGTGAAGGCGTAATGCGCGTTCCAGCAAATCCGGGTGTGCGATCAGCCCGTGTTTGATCAGTTCGGCCATGCCGCAGCGTATCTCGCGCTCTGGCAGCGTTTCCAGCACAGACGGATCGATCAAGACCACCGCGGGCTGCTTGAATGCGCCGACAAGGTTTTTCCCTTCCGGCAGATCAACGCCCACTTTACCGCCGACGCTAGAATCCACCATCGAAAGCAGCGTTGTCGGAATTTGCACTAACCGCACGCCGCGCATATAGGTTGCTGCGGCAAAACCCGTCATATCGCCGGTAACGCCGCCGCCCAGCGCGATCACTGTCCCGCTGCGATCTAATCCGGCGCGTACAAATTCAGGATAGAGCTGTGCAACCGTTTGTAGGTTTTTATAAGCCTCGCCCTCAGGGAAGGTCACCAATGTGATGCTCGCCATCGCATTGGCAAGGTGACTGCCGTACAGGCCGCCAACCACGGTGTTTGCCGCCAGCACTGAAGGCGTCGTCAAACCAAATTCGGCCTGCCGGCGGGGCAGTTCGCGCAGCAAGCCCGGTTCTATTTGGATGTCATATTGCCCGTCAGGGCTGGCTACAGGGAGGACAACCATCGCTGCAAAATCTCCTGTATCACGGCTGTTGGCATACGATCACTGGTATCTACATGCACTGGCAGCAACTCGTAAATTGGACGGCGCTTCTCATATAGTTCTCGCCATTGGGCCGCCAGCGGCCTTCCGCGCGCTCCCTGCAACCGCTTCTCCAATGCCTCCGGGCTGGCCACGAGGCACACTACAAACCCGTTGGAGCCAAGCAGCGCGCGGTTTTCCTCATTCATCAGCATGCCGCCGCCCGTTGAAATCACCAGCTTCTCACGAGTTGCAAGCTCACGCGCCAGCTCCGTTTCCATCGCTCGAAAGGCCGCTTCTCCCTGCACTTCGAAGATTTCAGGGATGCTCATGCCAGCGCGCCTCTCAATTTCAGCGTCCGTATCAACAAACTCGCGTTTGAGTTTGGCGGCGATCTTCTTGCCGATGGTAGATTTACCCGTCCCCATAAATCCGGTAATCACCAGATTTTCAGACGGGATAGCCAAAGCGCCACTCCACGTTGTCCATCATCAAGTCAGCAAGATTTGCGCGGCGCAAGTTTTCAAAGCGTGGGCGCATTTCAGAAATACTGTCTCCGCCTAATTTTTCGATGAGCGCATCTGCCAGCACAAAGGCCAACATCGCCTCCAGAATCGGCACCGCACGCGGCACCGCGCAAAAGTCGCTGCGCTCGTAAACGGTAGATTCTTCCGCGCCGCTTGCCAGATTCACCGAACCAATGCCGCGCATCAAGGTTGAAATTGGCTTCATCGCCACCCGCGCAATGATCGGCTCGCCAGTGGTGATACCCCCTTCTATACCCCCCGCGCGATTGGTGGTACGGATGATCTGCCCATCATCGTGCAGCGCGATCACATCATGTACCTGCGATCCGGGCTTGCCCGCATTCTCAAATGCCGGGCCAATTTCCGCACCTTTCATGGCATGCACGCTGACCATTGCACCGACGATGCGCGCATCCAACCGGCGATCATAATGAACGTGTGAGCCAAGCCCCGGCGGTACGCCAATGGCGACAATTTCCATCACGCCGCCCAAGGTGTCTTTAGCAATCTTCGCCTGACGAATGGCCTCGTGCATTCGCTCAGTAGACTCTTCATCCGGGCAGCGCACATCGCTTGCTTCTGCCTGTACAATTCGGTCTTCAAGCGATAGATCAGTACTCAGCGTCGCAATTTCTGCGCCGATCTGGGTGACATAGCCGCCGATCTTCACGCCAAATTCTTCTAGAAACCGCCTGCAAATTGCGCCTACCGCCACCCGCATCGTAGTTTCGCGGGCGCTGGCACGCTCCAGCGCAATCCGCAAATCGCTGTAGCCATATTTGATCGCGCCGGTCAGGTCAGCATGACCGGGGCGCGGTGTAGTCATCGGCGTGATATCTCGTTCGCGCCAGTTCTTATAATCGCGATTTTCAACGGTCAT